>NZ_CBFIEP010000148.1:0-11479 GCF_965661635.1 Pseudemcibacter sp.
TTGCTTCTTGTCTACATCGTAAGTAAAAAGTGCTCTTTTCCCATTTTCATCATCTTGGGTAATATAAACCACGCTTGGATCTCTGGTGAAACCTTCAAAATAAAAAGGTCTATTTTCTCTTAGCATATTATAATCAAATAACGTTTCCCAGGCCGAACTTTTGCCTTTACGGTAAAAAGAAATATGCCTAAAGGTGTCTTTACCTCTAATTTCTTGTGTGCCTTCCGCATATCGGACGTTATGCTTTTGATCTGTTACCCATACATCAACACTACGGCGGCTTCGAATAATGCGGGACCTTTTACGCGTTTTGATATTCACCTTATAGACGGCCGGTTCGTCACCGGCATCAATATCTAACTGAAGCAATATGTGGTCAGGATCATCTTTTAAAATATCAACGATCGTATCTTGAATTTGCGGTTGTCTTTTTACAAAGGCTCTCCTGAGCCTATCATATTTTTTAAACCTAAGCGGGTTTATTTGTTCTTTGCCGTCCCAAGTCATCGAGACCAAACGTCTTTGAATCTTAACCTGTAAACTTCGACCGCGATCCTCATGGCCACGAAATCTTATGCTAGCTAATATTCTGTCAGTTGATGCCCAAATGGCCCAATTATAGTCCCCCTCTTTACTAGGAATTATATTTTCAATTCCATCAGGGTCGTCAAGTTTTCTTGTCACAAGCATAACTTTGCTATTAATATTGCGTAACATTAAAATTTTTGAGCCATCGGGGGATATTTTTACGGATAAGACATCCGGAATACTGCCAAAGTCTTCTGCAGAAATATTTTTTGCAATCAATACGTTAGGTTTAATAAAAAATAAAACAAATAACAACTTAAGGTAGCGCATATATTATTCCGAATTGATAAATCACCGTACCCAATCTTTAATAGTTGCACATTAATTATAAACTTTCAAGACTAAGCGAGCAAACAATGACAAATGAAATACCATTTTACATCGATATAATTGGCTGGATAGGCGCAAGTTCATTATTACTCGCTTATCTTCTCATCTCAAATGGGAAGTTAATAGCATCCACTTATTCATATCAAGGTTTAAATGCTTTAGGCAGTATATGCTTAATTATCAACACATATTCTTATGGCACAATACCTTTAGTAATGCTCAATAGCATTTGGCTTCTGATCGGCTTAAACACTTTGCGCAATATTAAGAAACCGGCACAATAAGACTAATAGGTTTTTCTGAAGATTTTATTGTAATAGGTAATGGGCCAAAATAATCCCCATCAATTTGCACATCTTCACTATGATTAGAAGATATAGAAAGTGTTTTAGTTTTAACAATTTCTAAATACGATAAATTTTTAATATTATTTCGTGATATGGCCCAAAAGAATTTGATTAATCCAACTAGACCTTTTTTCTTCAACATTACAATATGCAGATATTGATCATAAATTGTTGCCTCAGGCGCACAAATATATTCACCTGCATATAATTTTCCTTTTGCGATAATTGTGCAAAAACTTTTGTACTCATCTGCATTAATAGTCACATTGTGACTTTGAAAACTGGACTTAAATAATTCAATTATAAACGAAATTACATAGGCTAATTTGCTAATCTTTCTCTTAAGTTTTAAATTTACATTTTTTACAGATGACGCGTCAATGCCAACACTCGCCATTAATGAAAAACATTTTCCATTGATAAGTGCTGGATAAATATATTTAGTCTTTTCTTGCATTAATGTACGAGCAACATCCTCAGGCGTTAATTTAAGCCCCATTTCTCTTGCAAGAACACTAACAGTTCCAAGAGGAATAATGCCTAATTTCTTATCACTTCCATAAATACCGTTAATGACTTCATTTATGGTTCCATCCCCACCTGCCGCAATTAAAATAGTGTAATTAATATTGTTTTTTAAATTTGCCGCTATTTCAATAGCATGCCCTGGGTATTCTGTCGCATATAAGGTAACTTTTTTCGCATTAGATTCTAATATTTTTATGGCACGCTCTAAGAATTTTTTTCTATGCTGTTCTGCATTAGGATTATATATAATTGCGATATTATCAGCATTTTCCATAAGCACTTAATTTCATCAGAATAAATTTAAATTATTTTATATTTATATTAACACTTTATATTATATTTTTAAGCATGAATTGTGTTAATCTATATTATTAACTTCAAGCTGAGCCGAGATCATTTTTAATAAAAACAAACTTATAGCATTACCTTTTATTTCTATACTCAGCCTTACTGCTTGCGGCGGTGGTGGTGGTAGCGTTGAAACGACGGCCTCTCCCACAAGTAATACCCCTAATCCTGTTCCTACACCTACGCCGAGACCACCATTTGTATATAATACCACGGAGTTTCGCACTTCTGAGGCACTATCACAAATTAATGCACAAGACGCATATTTAGATTATTCGTTTGGCAATGGCGTATTGGTTGCAGTAATCGATTCAGGTGTAACAGAAGTACCTGAACTTGAAGGTCAATTACACCCAAACAGCACAAATATTGTCACATCTGATCCTGACGACATTGATGATTTTAGTGGCCATGGTACAGCAATGGCAGGAATCATAGCTGCAAAACGCGATCTGGATACCAATAATAATCCATTCAATATGCACGGTGTCGCTTTTGAAGCAGAAATATTAAATATTAATGCAACGAATGCGACAAATTGTCCTGACCTAGAGAATTGCTCATTTTTTCATTCAGATACAGCAAAAGCATATGACTACGCTGTTGAAAATAATGTTGATGTAATTAATGAAAGCCTAGGTTCAGATAGTTTTAGTCCCGTTAGTTTGCAATTAGCGATGCAACGCGCCGTTGAAGCAGACATCGTCATTGTAGTACCTGCAGGAAATATTGAAGCTGGGGCTCCTGCTGGCACGGGCGATAGTGCTCAACTATCGTCTGCGGTTGCCTATGCACCCTGGGCTAATGGACAAATAATCATTGCAGGTTCAGTAGATAGAGACAATACAATATCTGATTTTAGTTATCGCGCTGGCGTTGATGCCATGAATGTCTATTTAATGGCTCCAGGAAGCGATATCATTGCGCCTGACTATGATATAAATAGTGGTTATGATTATATACAAACGAACGGTACCTCAGCCTCTACAGCTGTTATTTCAGGAGCCGCAGCTCTGCTAATTGACGCATTTCCAAATTTATCAGCATCTCAAGTCACTAACCTCTTGTTTACAACAGCAACAGATCTTGGGGCCCCAGGAGTAGATGATATATATGGACGCGGCCTTATCAATCTTGAGGAAGCATTTTCGGCTCAAGGTCAATTAACGATCGCAGGAAGTGGTTTTGCCGCCGCCACAGAAATTGGAAATAATGGAAGTGTTTCAAGTCAAAATTTAATCTTCTCTGGTGGTGCTTTTGGCTCCGACATTTCATTTTCAAACGCGCTTGACGATATTATGGTTACAGATAGTTATAATCGTTCATTTAACGTCGATCTTACAAAAGGGATACATTTGCCAACTCCCTCTGTTAATTTAGACGGCTATATGAATGGCGCAATGACAAATCGTTATCATGCGTTTTCGATTAATGAAAATATGAATATAAGAATGGGGTGGCAATATGATGATCGATTTAATGAAAATAATAATCGATATTTTTCCAACCATTTAGGCGCCAATAACGAAGTCGGCAATCTTAGAATGGCTGTTTCATTTCAAATGTCAGAAAATAATATAGCAAGTGCCTCAACCGGTATGTCGCTCGCTGAATTGATGGAAGATTTTAGACCTGATGATTATATCGCACCAAATAATCATGGTTTTAATGCCCTACAAGCCCCTAACAACACAAGTGCCGCCTCTATAAAAACGAGAACAGGCAAGAAAACCACGATGGAATTTGCGTATTCTGCGAGTGAGCAAACCGTTGGCGAAAACATCGCGCCTCAACGTCTAAATATCAGAAATTCTATATTCTTAAACCGTGTAAATCATCAACTGACAAATAAAATGTCCCTTTCTTTTGATATGGGTGTCATGAATGAAGAAGGAAGCGTACTCGGTGCCGTCTCTACTGGCGTATTAAGGATTGGTGACGGCGCAAGAACAGGGTTTGTTGGCGCAAAATTTGATTACACTCTTTCAAACAAAAGCTCTCTTTACGGTCGGGCTACTTATGGCATAACAGATGTTGATGCGGTTGCTGGCACTTTACTTGGCAATATTTCTACCCTGAAATCCCAAAGCTATCTTGTGGGCATCAAATCATTAGGACTACTGCGTGATGAAGATCAGATTTCATTGACATTCAGCCAGCCGTTAAAACTTACATCAGGCAATGCGACAATTAGTAACGTTGCAGAACGAAATTATGAAAATAATAGCTATAGAATGGCTTTTAATCGCGTAAATCTAGGCCCTAGTGGCACGGAGAGAGATATAGAGTTATCATATTCAATGGCCAATTTTTATGGTGCGAGAATGCAAATTAACTTGCTACATCAATTTAATCCAGGGCATGTTAGAACGATCAAAGGGGCAACAAGTCTTTTACTTAGATTAGGATCAAATTTTTAAATGAAAAAAATATTATTTGTTATCGCAATTATTTTTTATAGCCCATTCATAGCGGCACAAACCTCAGAAATTGAAAATGTACCACTCGAAAAAATGGCAATGCTTGATAGCATCCTAGGAAAATGGCATACCGTGCAATATGCTTATGAAAATGATGCCTGGAAACAAATTGCTACCTCGAAAGTGACTTAATCTAAGAAATTAAAAGGTAAAATGATTGCCGAAGAAATTCATGATCTCGAACCTGATAATGTTTTTATTGTAGAAACTTTTATTTCTTATGATCAATACCGCAATCTTTAACGAATTGCGGCCGTAGATGATACCTTTGGTTTAAAGGATATTTATGAGGGTGACTTTATTTCCCCTGAAAAATTCCAAGTTACCAATTTACGAGCAGGCACAAACTTTCCAACAGATGATGGCGGTGAAATGTATTTCAGACTTACATTTACAGAAATTGACAATGATACCCGTGAATTTCTTGTTGAACGTTCTACTGACAATGGTATGAGCTGGAGCCCAATGAATATGAATAAAATGAGTCGTGAAAAATAATGGCTGAAATTTTATCTTTTTCAAAAGCTCGTAAAATAGACGCAAAGCAAAAGAATGAAAAAAGAGCCGATGAAAACCGCATTAAATTCGGACGAACCAAAGCGGAAAAAGAATTAGCGAAAAGCAAACAAGAGAAAAATAAAAAGAAAATCGACGATCATCTAATTGACCGTTAATCAGTGGCCTCTTTATAAAATTCCGGTAAATGTTTTTTCACCACTTCACTATCCTCTGCCCAAGCATGACAACTGTTTAAAACCATTGGTTTAAGGGTTTCTTTTTCGGCTTTGCTTTTCTGGCTCGCATTTTTTTGAATATTACCCATTAATGTTTGAAAAGACACCGTGGCAAGCGGCGCAAGCAATTCCGTTATATGTGTGCATCCATTTCTTCCCTTTACTTTTTCATTGATGGCACGACGCCACCCTCGCCCAATCCTAATACCAACAAGCTCACGATAAGCACTGGTAATAATAGGACACATTTCAAAAGGGCTATTATCTGTTACCGCCTCAACATCTTTGACTAAGAAAGTTCCATCAATGGTTAACCTCACCCACATTTCATGAATCGGCTCACCGGCCGCAATGCCGTTCCTCCATTGATTTTCAACATCATAACTTTTGATATCAGTCATATGGACCTCAATATCCCAGAGGTCATCCTCGCGCTTATACCCATTAAGTTCAATACTACGTGTATGTAAATATTTTCGTGCGGCTGGGGTTGATAATGGCATCAATTTACTTTCGTTTATTAAACATCTTGCCAGTTATATCGGAACATTAAATAATAGTCATGTCATAATAATCATGGAATTCATCCACAAATTGCGCTAAGTGAAGCTTAAAGCAACAAGGATTTTAATATGTCAGCAAAAAAAGCAGTCGTTTTGCTCAGTGGTGGACTTGATAGTTCAACGTGTGTGGCTATTGCAAAAGACCAGGGGTTTGAAGTTTATGGTCTTAGTTTTAGCTATGGACAGCGTGATAATCATGAACTTAATGCTGCTCGTAAAGTAGCGAAATCAATGAATATCAATCGCCATGAAATCATCGATATTGATTTGCGTGCCTTTGGTGGTTCTGCCTTAACCGATGACATAGATGTCCCAAAAGGAAGGTCAGAAGAAGAAATTGACGATGAAATCCCTGTGACCTACGTCCCTGCCCGAAATACAATTTTTCTCTCTTTTGCGCTCGCTTTTGCGGAAACAATCGAAAGCAACGATATATTCATCGGGGTTAATGCGTTGGACTATAGTGGTTATCCAGACTGTCGCCCTGAATATATTACATCATTTCAAGAAATGGCGCGGCTAGCCACTAAAATCGGTGTTGAAGGTGATGATGGTGTACGCATAAACACACCCCTTATTGATATGACAAAAGCTGAAATCATAAAAACCGGGCTTTCGCTCGGTGTTGATTATTCCATGACCACTAGCTGTTATGATCCCGCGCAGGATGGATCCGCATGTGGCGAGTGCGATAGTTGCTTGCTAAGATTAAAAGGGTTTAAAGAAGCAAGTGGAATAGATCCAATTAGGTATAAGCAACAAAATGACCTATAGTGTAAAAGAAATTTTTTATACCCTACAAGGCGAAGGCGCGCATACCGGCAGGCCATCCGTATTTTGCCGTTTTAGTGGCTGTAATTTCTGGTCAGGCCTTGAAAAAGATCGCGCCGCGGCTGCTTGTACTTTTTGTGACACAGATTTTATCGGCACAAATGGCCAAAACGGCGGAAAATTTAATACTGCTGAGGAGCTCGCTGAAAAAGCATGGTCATTTTGGCCAAAATCATCAAATGGAAAGCCCTATATTGTCTGCACAGGTGGAGAACCTCTCCTCCAGCTTGATGTTGAACTCATTAAAGCATTTCAAGCTAAAGGTTTTGAAGTGGCCGTTGAAACCAATGGCAGCCTTCCTGCACCAAAAGAACTTGATTGGATCTGCGTAAGCCCAAAAGATTTAAATCAATTCGTTCAAAAGACGGGCGATGAATTAAAACTTGTCTATCCACAAACGGCGATTAAACCGAATGATGTAGCACATTTGAACTACACGAATTTTTTCTTACAACCACTTGATGAAAAAGAAAATAATCATGTTCAAGAAACCGTAAAATATTGTCAAGAAAATCCCCAATGGCGCTTAAGCCTTCAAACTCATAAAATTATCGGCATTGAATAAGAAATTAGCTTTCAGACGTTTTTTTTCTAAAGATCGCAATACCAAACATTGCCATAACAAGCGCGACAATAAAATTAAGATAATTTAAGAAAGCCCAAGGTGCATAATCAAACACCGATACGCCCATTGCGCCACTATAAAACGCACCACCGAGTGACCATGGCATTAAGGGTGTGATTAACGTTGTACTTTCTTCAATGGTTCTTGAAAGCATTCTTCTTCTAAGACCAAATTCTTCGTACTTTTTATTAAAAAGCTGGGCCGTAAGCACAATTGAAATATAGGATTGCCCCGTTGCGATGCTCGCGATGATCCCGGTGATCATCGTTGCGGCTAATAATTGCACAATGTTTTTAAGATGACTTAATGTGCCCTCAAGCATTGCTTTAATATAACCAATGCCATCTAAAATTCCACCAAGAGCCATTGCAAATAATGCGATGGTCAATGTTCCCATCATTCCTAATATGCCACCACGATTAAGCAACCGATCAAGGTCCGCATTACCAGTTTCAGCGCTATACCCGTTTTGAAGGCTGTTTAAAATTGATACGAAATCATGGTCTTGCTGGAATAATGCGATCAAAACGGCAACCGCAGATGCCGTTATCATGCTTGGCTCTGCGGGAATACGTTTAAAGCTCATCCCAAACAACACAATCAAGGGCACAAAGCCAAGTAAACTCACCACGAAATTTGCTTCAATTGCCGCCTTAAAAGCCATGATACCATCAGTTGATAGTGATTGATCCGCATATTCCAAACCGATAATCGAAAATATAATCAAACAAATGATATAGGTTGGCACGGTTGTATAAAGCATCGCTTTTATGTGGGTATATAAATCTGTTCCGGTTGATAATGCCGCCATATTGGTCGTATCAGATACGGGCGACATTTTATCACCAAAACTGGCCCCCGCAATCACCATCCCTGCAACAATCGGAAGCGGCACGCCCATGGCCGCACCAATACCGATTAAAATAACACCGACCGTTGCCACTGTTCCAACCATCGTCCCAACACAAACCGACATAAAACTACATAAAATCATACCAACGGGTAAGAAAACTGCCGGATGAACTAAATCAAGACCATAATAGACAAGCGTCGTAATTGTTCCGCTTTCAAGGAAGCTAGCGACGACAACACCAATAAGAATAAAGATATATACGGCCCCAAGCGCATTACTAATCCCATCAGACATGATCTTCTTGAGTTCTAAGAAACTGTAGCCAAGAAAATAACTATGAATCATGGCCCAGATGATACTGAGCATCAATAAAACTTGAATGCTGATGCGAAAGGCGACCACTCCGGCGACAATCATAATAAGAATGCCACCAAAGCAAATCAGCGCATGCCAGAAACTCGGAACCCTATGCGTTGTCAAGCTAAACTCCCCTCTTTTAGCTTAACTATACAACTTTACTACCATCCCTCAAGGACATATTTACCAATCGCTCGGCCTTCTTCGATTGTTGCATGAACTTTTCTAACGTTGTCTGCATTAATTGGACTTACCACTTCGCCTGTGGTTGTCACGAGTTCACCGCTATCGATCATCGCTGCCGTTTCCGATAAAAGCGCGTTAATTTCATCCATATCGTCCGTTTCATGCATGGAACGGGTAAACATGAACTCAAATGCAAAAGTCGCACTCTTAGGTTTTAAGAGATCTAGATTACCATCTTCAAAGAAATCAACAATTGTACAAATCTTACCTTGCGGTTTAATCACGTCCGTTATTGTTTTCCAATACCCCGCGATATTTGTTAAACAAAGTACATAATCAACATTGGTGTGGCCTATTGCATCCAATTGTTCAGCAATATCTTCATAATGATTAATTGTGTGATCCGCACCACGTGCTTTACACCAGTCGGCACTTTCTTCGCGTGAAGCTGTCGCAATAATTTCAAGATTCCCAAGCTTTTTAGCAAGCTGAATTGCAATTGAACCAACGCCCCCTGCTCCGCCAATCATCAAGATTGATTTACCGCCATCTTTACTACCTTTTGAAACACCAAGGCGTTCAAATAATGCTTCCCATGCTGTAATCGTCGTAAGCGGCAATGCTGCAGCATCAGCAAACCCCAGCGAAGTTGGTTTCTTCGCGGCAATTCGTTCATCAACAAGTTGGTATTCGCTGTTTGATCCGGGTTTTGTGATACATCCTGCATAATAAACTTCATCACCGACATTAAACATACTGACATCATCGCCAATCGCTGAAACAACACCTGCAGCGTCCCACCCCAGAATACGTAACGTTTCATCAGGATGTGGGCGCTTTCTTATTTTAGTATCTACGGGGTTTACCGAAATTGCTTTAACTTCTACAAGTATATTACGCCCTGTGGCTTCCGGTTTATCAATTTCTACATCTAAAAATGCTTCATCTTCGTTCACTTGAAGCGCTTTATATGATCCAACAGCTTTCATTAATTCTTCCTTATTATTTTTATAAAATCAGATAACAACAGTTATATATCATGATTATTTTTTAAAAAGACTTTTTTTAAACATCATTTTCTGCTTAATTGGGGCACATAAAGTTTTTTGAGGCAAAATTCTACAGGGATCATTCAAAACCATGAAAAAAATAATCATTTCAATTCTCGCATTTTCATTATTAAGCGTCGCTGCAAGTGCTGATGCACTTAAGGAAAAAATTATTCCAATGCGTGAACGCGCCAAAGTAATGGATGATCTTTTAAAACATCGCCTTGATACATTGGTCCCTGAATTAATGCGCCGTGAAGGTATTGATGCCTGGGTGATCATGTCACGCGAATATAACGAAGATCCAGTTTTAAAAACCATGCTTCCGGCCACGTGGTTAAGCGCACGTCGCCGTACGGTTCTTATTTTCCTTGATCATGGCCCTGAAAAAGGCGTTGAGCGGCTCGCTGCGGCTCGCTACGGCGTTACAGACATCTTTAAAGGAAGTTGGAACCCAGAAGAACAGCCCGATCAATGGCAACGCATCGCTGATATACTTAATGAATTCGATCCCAAAAGAATTGGCCTTAACTATTCTGATGACTGGGCACATGCGGATGGTCTTGTTTATTCAGAACGCCGTGATTTTGTAAATGCAATTCCGGATCGCCTACGTACACGTCTTGTTTCTGCTGAACGACTTTCCGTAGGCTGGCTTGAGACCCGCACTGAAAAAGAAATGGAAGTTTACGAGCATGTTATGGACGTTGCACACAGTATTATTGCCGAAGGTTTCTCAGGAAAAATTGTAACACCAGGCGTAACAACCCATGAAGATCTAAAATGGTGGTACCGTCAACGTGTGCGTGACCTTGGACTAACATCATGGTTCCATACAACCATTGAATCAGAGCGTTCGGATGCGTCCAAGAAACATATTGCTGACAATAACCTTGATCCAGGCGTGATTTATAAAGGCGATCATGTTCATATTGATTTTGGGATTGCTTATCTTGATCTTATGACGGACACACAACAAAATGCTTATGTACTTCGTGATGGCGAAAGTGATGCACCGGATATTTTAAAAGAAGCGCACCGAAAAGGAAATCGCCTTCAAGACATCCTGACAAATCATTTCCAAGTGGGCAGAACCGGCAATGAAATTCTTCTATTAACGCGCGAGCAATCCATTGCGGAAAATATTGGTCCTAGCATATATAGCCATCCTATCGGACTTCATGGCCATGCTGCTGGAACGACAATCGGCATGTGGGATAAGCAAGAAGGCGTGCCAGGTAGCGGAGATTATCCATTACATGCAAACACGGCTTATGCAATCGAGTTAACAGCATACGTTGATATTCCAACATGGAGCAGTGAACCATTTAAAGTGAAACTTGAACAGGATGCTTTTTATGATGGAGAGACCACCAATTATATCAATGGTCGTCAAACCAATTACCACATCATCGATCCAAAAGAAGGACAGCCGGATGAGGGCAAAGTAAAAATCAATAACTAAGATTTTTTACTTATTAAATCAGTATTAATCCTTTGCATGTTATCAAAATGATACGGCAAAGGATTTTTGCTATTAGTATATATTAAGTTGGAAAAGTTACATGCAGGCAAAACAAAAAGATTGCTTTATATGGCCTTTGGGTGGGCAATGTTCATTCTTGGGTTTATTGGCGCCTTCTTGCCTGTTCTTCCGACA
>NZ_CBFIEP010000149.1:0-40526 GCF_965661635.1 Pseudemcibacter sp.
CCATAATTTTTAAAGCTTGTTCGGCGAAACCAACGCCGGCCTTCTGATAAAAATTAAATACAATATCAATTCCGGCTGATAAGAGCTTGTCTCTATTGTCATCATATTTAGCAATCCCTGCGAGTTTGCCTGTATAATTAACGAGCCTAAGTTGCTTCGCGGTTTCTATGATATCTTTATGATTGGGGATAGCGAACATAATCATTTCAATCTTTTCGATATTAATTGTTTTCCATAAAAATGGGTCTTCCGCATCTGCTACAATGACATTACGCTTTTCCTGCTTATGTTCTAAGGCACGCGACCTCATAAGCTCTATCCCCCAAACATTCTTATAATTTCGTTCAATAAGCGTTTTATAAGCGCCGGTCCCCACGCGCCCCATACCAACAACGAGAATTGACGCATCTTGAGGAATTTCCAACTGGTCTTCCTCAAGTCTTTCGGGCTTTTCAAACCGTTTAATCAATGATCGCCAATGAGCATAAATTCTGTGAGCGTAGGCATTAATTATGCTTGAGAATATAAATGAGAATGAAACAATCAAAGCCATAATGACCAGCCACTCTTTTGGGAGTAATCCAAATGAAACGCTCGCGGCAGTCACAATAAGACCAAATTCGCTATAATTGAAAAGACTGAGCGCGGCGAGCATGGAGCTGCGTCCTCGTAGTTTTAATTGTGTCATTATCACAAAAAATAACCCGGCCTTAAGAGGCAGTACGAGAGAGACGATCAAGGCGATCCATATCATATCGACGGTGGGTAAAGCCGTAAAACCGATTGAGAGGAAGAAGCCAATTAAAAATAAATCTTTAAAATGAAAGAGCGATTTTGCCAGCTCTTCGGATTTTGGTTGTCCGCTTATGATAATTGCAACGACCAAAGCGCCTAACTGTGCTTTTAATCCAACCAATTCAAAAAGTTCACCGCCCGTATATGCAAGAAAGAAACCCGCAAGTGGTAAAAGGTCCCCATGACCGCAATATTGCAGAAGCTTTACAATCATCGGCCTTAAAAGTGGCAGTAAAAGTAAACCTATAGCCCATATTGACGGTAAGACATCGGTAGTGAAAGTAACAAAAACAACAGCCGCAATATCCTGAATTATAAGAATACCAATTGCGATTTGGCCGTGCCTTGATCTAAGCTCTGCTCTTTCTTCAAGTACTTTAACGGCACAAACTGTACTGCTAAAACTTAATGCGAAAGCGATCAGCAGGGAACCCGTTAATGATAAATCAGAGAAATACATAAGCCCTAACGAGCCAAGCAACAAACTATTCCCCGTTAAAAAAAGAACAATCATTAGCATATGACTGGTTGCTGTTCCCCAAATTTCCTTTTTCAAAAGACTTCTTACATCAAGCTTTAAACCGATGGTAAATAGCAGAAGAGTAATACCAATGTCGGACAGAGTTTCCAAAGTATCATCAGGGGTGACACCTGCTAAATGCAACCCAAACCCGGCAGCCAAATAACCAACGAAGGGGGGCAATTTTATTTGTCTTACGAGGTAACCGCAAACAAAGGCAACTGCGATCCACATGTAATCCATGTCGTTTTCCGATAAAGTATAAAGATTAAACCACTATTGAATCCTAATATTCCAAAATGCCGGCTGCAAGCAAAATCGAACCCCTTATTAATCGATTAGCTCTTAAAATTGTTTTTAATGAATTTTAAAAATTTTTGTGTGGCAGCGGAAAGAACCCTATCTTCTAAATGTAACGCTTTAACGGCATATTTAATGGGCGGATTAAATCCTTTATAGTTAACATTTTCCGGTCTGTTAGATTTAGCGGTAACATCGTCAACTATTGCAACGCCACTTCCGAGTGCAACCATATTGCGCGCAACGAAATAAGTTTGTGTAATAATAGATGATTGATATGAAATTCCCTTTTCCTGCAATCTTAAATCAAGAAGCTCACTTAACGGGCCGCTGTCTTCGATGCTGACATAATCATGATCAATTAAGTCTTCTAACTTAAGGCGGGCCGGCATATGATCAAATTCACCATTTCCATAAATACAGACAAGTTCCCCTTCTCCAATCTTTACTTCGTTTATACCGTCCATTTTGGGAGGGTTGAGGGCAAACCCAAGTTCCTTGTCATAATCAAAAAGTATTTTCATCATGCTTGCGAAATGTTCAGTTTGATAAATAAATTGTGCAGATGAATTTTCACCACGAAATTTTTCAATCAATATCGGCAACACTTCTATACTAAGAGCGGCCACCGACACTATTCTGATCTTGCCTTCTTCAGGGTTTTTAAGGCTGTTTGCGGTATGCTTAAGTCGCGCAATTTTTTTATATATGGCTTCTGTTTCTTTATATAAAATATTGGCTTCACTGGTCGCGATCAATCGGCCCCTGACGCGGCGAAATAGCAAAAAACCCAATTGATCTTCGGCGTGTTTTAATATTTTGCTGGCCGTCGGCTGTGCAATATTCAATGTTGCGGCAGCTTCGCTAATGGAGCCGCATGCATATACAGCATTAAAAATTTCAATTTGTCTTAAATTCATGAAATTATTATATAGCCTTGGCCTATGGATACAATAGCTAATTTCATATGACTTTCATGATCATTAGGCATATAAGTTTTCAATATATTTTATGGAGATAAAACATGCCACAAACAGAAAAAGTAAAACGCGCCAATCAAAAAGAAACGATAAAAACAC
Source organism: Pseudemcibacter sp. (assembly GCF_965661635.1). NCBI lineage: Bacteria > Pseudomonadati > Pseudomonadota > Alphaproteobacteria > Emcibacterales > Emcibacteraceae > Pseudemcibacter > Pseudemcibacter sp. The sequence goes on from NZ_CBFIEP010000149.1 coordinate 2,695, forward strand.
CGTATCATTTATTTCTTGGTTGCGGTGATAGCGAACTAGCCATCAAAACATCACGTGGTATTGCTGAGTTTAATCCTGACATCTGTATCGGTGAAATTGCCGGTGGAGATAGCCCGCTAACCGTTGGCATGGAAAAGCTTTCCATTAAAGAAGCGGCGGAAAAGGGCGCGAAAACGTTTGTTATTGGCTTAGCCAATGCTGGCGGGTATGTAGAACCGGAATGGGAACCCTATATTATTGAAGCCATCGGAAACGGCATGGATATCGCAAGCGGTCTTCATAGGAAGTTAGAAGAATTTCCAGCCATAAAGGAAGCGGCAGATAAGCACGGTGTCGAGCTTCATAATGTGAGACACGGATATACTGACTTAAAAACAGGTACAGGCGAAAAAAGATCTGGCAAAAGATTACTTGCTGTAGGTACAGATTGTTCTGTCGGGAAAATGTATTCAACAGTTGCCATTACTAATGAAATGAAAAAGCAAGGCTTTGACGTTGAATTTAAAGCAACAGGTCAAACGGGCGTATTGGTCGCCGGAAGCGGTATTTGTATTGATGCCGTGGTTGCTGATTTTATTGCGGGCGGCATAGAAGAACTTTCCCCATCAAATGATGAAAACCACTGGGATATCATTGAAGGTCAAGGATCACTGTATAATCCTGCATTCGCAGGCGTAAGCTTGGGATTACTTCATGGTGCACAGGCAGATATATTAATCATGTGTCACGAAGCTGGTCGTCCACATATCAAGGGACTGCCACATATGCCAATGCCAAGCATGGCGGATTGTATTGAGTTAAATTTAAAGCATGCAAGATTAACCAACCCTAATGCAAAACTAGGCGGAATTGCATTAAACTGCCGCAATTTAAGTGCAGAAGAAGGTGCAATGCAGCGCGCCGCATTAGAAGAAGAATTTGGTGTTCCCTGCTTTGATCCCATGATCACAGGTACAGCCGTTTTTGTGGAGACATTAAAGTGAGAACATTTAAATTCAGCGCAGAGAAATTCGAGCTTCATACACCTTTCGTGATTTCACGAGGCACACGCGTGGATACCACCGTGATCGTCGTCAAAATTGAGGAAGACGGATTTAAAGGATGGGGCGAGAGTTGCCCTACCCCACATTATGGAGAATCCGTGGAAAGCGTGATGGCACAAATCGAAGAGATCGCCACCAAAATGGAAGCGGGCCTTTCCCGTGAGGAATTACAATCTGCATTGCCACCAGGTGCTGCCCGAAATGCCGTTGATTGTGCGTTATGGGATTTAGAAGCCAAGATGAAAGGCAAAACCATAGCCGAATTGATGGGGCATGCCTGGCCGGATAATTTAAAATCCGTTGAAACAATTAGCATTGGTGAGGCAGCTGCCATGGGCGCAAAAGCCAAAAAGCTTGCGAATTTTCCAACCATAAAAGTAAAAATGAATGCGGACGACATTGAAGGACGCATTAAAGCCGTTCATGAAAATGCGCCAAATGCGCGACTTATTGTTGATGCCAACGAAAGCTGGAATGCGGATATTGTGAAACGCGTCGCCGGAACATTAAAAGAAAACGGTGTTGTGATGCTGGAGCAGCCCGTCCCGCCCAAAAATGATGAAGATTTACGCGGCATAAATGCGCCCTTGCCGCTTGGTGGTGATGAAAGTTGCCATGTGGCGGCTGATCTTGAACGACTTCATGGGATATATGACGTTGTTAATATCAAACTTGATAAAACAGGCGGATTAACGGAAGCGAAAAAACTACTCGATCAAGCGAAAGACATGGGGTTTGATATTATGGTTGGCTGTATGGTTGGCACATCGCTTTCGATGGCAGCGGGAATGTTTACCGCGACGGAAGCCAGTTATGTGGATCTTGATGCCCCGACAATGTTAAGCACGGACCGCGATTATGCCCTTACCATTAAAGATGGGCAAATGAGCGCTCTTAATCCAAAATTATATGGTGGAGCGGCTTAACAACCACTTTATCAATCGATTATTTTTTAGTGCGAATTGCTTTAATACGGCCAAATATCAGGGGTAATGTTAATGCAATAACAATGCCCACGGCAATTTCATTCATGGCGATAAAACAGGCCAACACAATCATGATTAATCGATCGATTGTTTGAGTAGCCGTTTTGAAGGCTAGACGGCTACAAGCTATTCCCGTTATTAGCAATGTAAGCATCAGTGAAACAGGCATAAATGGTTTTAAGAATGTGACAATCGGCAGCCATAAAAACCCGATGGGTATAGCATAATAATAAAAGGCAGAAATGCCGCCAATGAAATGGTCTAACTTTTCTTTTCCTTCTTTCCAGCGGTCCGCGACGATGATTTGTGCCCCTGCCCATAAGACCCCCTGTGTCGGGAAGAATGGAACAGTAACAGCCATTAAAAAATTCCTGATGGCAAGTGCATAATGTGAACGGTTCATATTAAATTCAATGATATCATCAGGACGTTCATTTTGATGTTCTTCGACAATTGATTTTCCGGTTAATAAATCACCGAACAACAATAAATAAGTCATCATGACGATGGGAACGGCATTTATATAGTAGCTAAAACTTGGCCATCCAATAACAATGGGGGACGCTTTATTCCATAAACTATTAAAGGGTGGATTTAAAAAACCATTTACAATATTAAAATCAAATTCATCAAATAAATACCCCGTAAACCCCACAACAATCAAGACGGGCAATAATCCAAAAGACGCGACAAAACCAATGATTTTTGACTGCTTCTTCCATTTCTGAAAATGGGGTAGATAAAAAATAATAATGCTTAAAAAAATCGCGCTTATAAATGAAACAGGCATTAATTCAAAGTTCGAAAAATCATCATAAAAAATACGCTTAAAGGCGGCAAGTGCGGCACCAAAAATAATCCCGGCTTTAAGCGCCGTCGGGATACTATCAATCAATTTTTGCCCCAGTCCCGTAACAGCCATAAGAAGGCAAAGGAACGAAAATTCAAGTGACAGAGCTGTCATCATTTTAAATCGTTCTGCGGGGTCCGCCAAATCACCGAGAACCGTAACCAAGACCAGCGGTAATGCAGCCGTGATCCACCCCGCCGCATAGGGTTCGCCAAAAACCATAATGTGTGACGTTACCAATATCATGTGAAGCATGGCCAATGTTACGGCTTCCTCAAACGTGAGGCCAAATGAAGCGGTTAATAAAGGCACCAAAGCAAGTCCCGTCGAAAGAGAGACAACCAGTCCTTGCGCAAGCAATGCCCAATCAATACGCATATTTAGAAAGGGGATATAGGCGCGAAATATTCCCCATTTGAAACCGGATTTCATCATGTTTAATACATAACGAGGAAAGGAAATTTTTAAAAGAAAAGAATAATTTTTCGTTTGTTTCTTATATTATCATTTCATAATATATTATATGTAAAGTAACTATAAAGATTTGAAGGTACTATGTCTTTTGAGATAAACTCAGAAAAAACAAAACAGCATCCCGTCATCATCGATTTTCTAGAAACCGTTGATCAGGTGACAAGAGGTGAAGTCCTTAAATTTGAGCAGGTTCAATCAAAAGAGCTTTTTAAATATTCAAATTCCTTAATGATAGCAGAGTTTGATTTTGAAAAAGATGATTTCAAATTTCGTTTTTGCGGCAGCAATATTACGGAATATTACGCGATGAACATCACCGGAAAATATATTTCTGAAACAACAGATGAAAAGTTTTCGGTACATTTCATTCAAAACTATAAAGACATCATGCGCGAGAAAAAGAATATTTTTTATTATGGGACGCTTCAGCCGCGCGGTAAAGATTATATTGACTGGTATCAGGTCAGCATGCCTCTAGAAAGAAATGGCAAAGTTAACGAAGTGATTTCTTTTGTCTTTGTTGACTTTCAAATTTAAACAACACGTCCATTTCATTTTAAAAATCATTCATTTTTAAAAAAGGCATGGAAATGATCATTAACATTTTCAATTTTCATCCAATCGCGCTTGTACTTATGTCATGCCTGTGAAATAGTATTTATGAAGAAATAAGGACGATTACATGCATAAGCTCAATCAATTTTATATTAATGGTGAATGGCAAGATGCTGGCATTGTTGGACATTTGGAAATTACCAACCCGGCGACTGGTGGCACAATTGGTGAAATCGCCATGGGGAATGCGGATCATATCAACCAAGCTGTCGCCGCCGCAAAAGAGGCATTTAAAACATTTTCAAAAACCACCAAGAAAGAACGGTTAGGGTATTTGGAAAGAATGCTCGAGTTATACAACGAGCGATATGATGATATTGCCGATGCAATTCGTCAAGAAATGGGCGCTCCAAAAGAATTTTCAAAAACGGATCAAGCATTTACCGGTCGTCGCCACATTACAACTGCCATTGAAGCGTTAAAAAATATTCCGTTAAGCGAAGACCGTGAAGGTTATCAATTAAGACATGAACCCATTGGTGTTTGTGGACTTATAACGCCGTGGAATTGGCCGATTAATCAAATCGCCTGTAAGGTGCCCCCCGCCATTGCAGCGGGATGTACGATGGTTTTAAAACCGAGCGAGTTTTCACCATTGTCCGCGAAAATGTTCGCAGAGATCATTCATGATTCTAGTGTGCCAAAAGGCGTTTTTAATATGGTGTTTGGCGATGGCCCAACGGTTGGTGCGACCTTAAGTGAACATCCTGACGTTGATATGATTTCATTCACGGGTTCAACCCGTGCCGGTATTGCCATTGCACAAGCCGCCGCCCCAACCATCAAGCGTGTTTCACAAGAGCTTGGCGGCAAATCACCGGTTATTTTAACGGATGATATTGATCTTGAAAAAGTCGTGCCGAATTGTGTTTGGCTCTGTATGGAAAACACGGGGCAGTCTTGTAATGCGGGTACGAGGCTTTTGGTGCCGGCAAAATTACATGATCAGGTGGTTGATATCGCCGTGAAAGCAACAGCAGGATATAAAACGGGTAACCCACTTGAAGACGACACCGATATCGGACCACTCGCCAATAAAGGACAATTTGAAAAAGTGAAGGCCATATTAGAGGAAGCAGAAAAGCATTACCCAAAACCCGTGATCGGCGGCGCAGGCCCCGTTGAAGGATTAGACGCCGATCATGAAAATGGATTTTTCGTTAAACCAACAATTTACGCAGGGCTTGATAATGATCATATGATTGCGAAACAAGAAGTCTTTGGTCCAGTACTCGCTATCTTACCTTATGAAACACTTGATGAAGCGATAGAGATTGCCAATGACACGCCTTATGGGCTTTCTTCTTATATCTATTCAAATGATGATAAGACTATAAACCGTTTAACATCAGAGCTTAGAACAGGAATGGTGCATGTTAATGGTGCATCGCTTGCGCCAATGGGACCATTTGGTGGGTATAAACAATCCGGCAACGGAAGAGAATGGGGTCAATTCGGTCTAGAAGAATTTTTAGAAATTAAATCAGTCCTTAAAAAATAAATAGCAAAGAATGGGAAAAACTATGAAAATCATCGCATCACTTATCATTTTCTTTACTGCCACATTTGCAGCAGGCGCAAAAGAAATTCGCGTATTGGCCTTTTCGCAAGTCGAGCCCGGCATATATCATCATTTATCAAATTTAGATGGTATTGCGCTCATCGAAGAACTCGGCCTTAAAAGAGGGTGGAAAGTTGATGTGACCCATAATGTGGGTAGTTTTAATGATCAACGTCTTTCAATGTATGATGTTGTCGCCTTTATCAATTCAACGGGTGATATTTTAAATGAAGAACAACAAGCATCATTTGAAAAGTATATCCGAAATGGTGGCGGTTATTTCGGCACCCATTCAGCGGCAGACACCGAGCATGACTGGGAATTTTACGGTAAAATGGTTGGTGGGTATTTCAAAAGCCATCCTGAACGGTCAGACTTGCTCGGATCAACGCATCTAGAAAATAATAATCATCCAGCCCTTGCCCATTTAAAGGAAACCGTCCCCGCCGTTGAAGAATGGTATGATTATACGGCAAATGTTCGCGGCAAGCCCGGGTTCACAGTACTGATGACTGTTGATGAAAACACCTATGAAGGTGGCATATCCGGTGACGATCATCCGATCACGTGGGTCAATGAATTTGAAGGCGGCCGCGCGTTTTACACGGGGCTTGGTCACTTTTTTCAGAAAGATCATCCGTTTCTTTCCGAATTATTGATCGGTGGTGTTGAATGGGCCGCGGGAGAATAGGCAAATTTCTATGAAAGAGAACACCTAATTTGACCTTATTGATCCTCTATTTATTACTGGCGTTGGTCGTATCAAGCTTTTGTTCAGTTGCAGAAGCAGTGCTTTTATCCGTGCGTCCTTCTTATGTTGCTGCGTTAAAAAATAAAGGCAGCAAATCAGCCATAACGTTAGAAAAACTGACGAACAACTTAGACAGGCCCTTGGCCGCGATTTTAACGGCAAATACTATCGCGCATACTGTTGGTGCCGCGGGTGTTGGGGCACAATCATCGCTAATATTTGGCAGCAAATATATCGGCTTAACATCGGCCATTTTAACAATTCTTATTCTTGTGCTCTCTGAAATTATCCCAAAAACATTAGGCGCAAATTACTGGAAACAATTGGCGCCGGTTTTTGCGGTTCTGATTGATTATCTCACTAAAGTATTATCGCCGTTTGTCTGGATGTCTGAGAAATTAACGCGGGTTATTTCACAGTCCGGCAATAATGAAAACACCTTTAGCCGTTCAGAAATTAAAGCAATGGCAGAAATCGGCACCAAAGAAGGGTTGCTGCAGCCAAAAGAGCTTAAAATTGTCAACAATCTGATGGGCATCAGCAAATTATCGGTCAGGATGATTATGACCCCTCGCCCCGTGATATTTGCACAGTCATCAGAAATGACTGTTCAAGAATTTTTCTTAGAACACGATAAAAAACCCTTTTCCCGAATTCCGCTTTATGACGGATCAAGAGATAATATGAATGGGTATGTTTTAAAAACGGATCTTTTAATTGCACAGGCAAAAGACCAATTTAACAAGCCGCTTTCAGAATTCAGGCGTGATGTTTTAATGGTTTTGGATACGCGCACCACTTCGGATGTTTTTGATTTATTGATGCATGAAAAAAGCCATATGGCCTTGGTGGTTGATGAATTTGGTACGGTGCAGGGATTAATCACCCAAGAAGATATCGTTGAAACGCTTATTGGGCTTGAGATCACAGACGAAACAGACTGGGTTGAAGATATGCAGGCACTGGCGCAGCAACGCTGGAAAGATCGCATTAAGTCAATGGGCATCGACCCAAATGCCCTTAATGATGACGATGAATAATGTAAATCGCAAAAATTTAAAAAGAATTCGGCAATCTGATTATGCTTAAATGACGTAAAAGGGTGGTAAACAAACAAAAGCCGGAGCAAGCGAAATTATGGATCAGTCAATCAAGAACATCGCAATTATTGGTTGCTCAGGCGCAATTGGTGGGGCTTTTCTAAAAAATCTATCGTCAACTTATCCGAATGCATGCATTAATGCTTTTTCACGCTCTAAACCATTAGATCCTCTCGCAAATATTAACTATCATTCAATTGATTATATGGACGAAACAAGCATTGAAAAGGCGGCTGGGGTCGCGACGAAAACAGCCAAACTTGATTTGATAATTGTCAGTACCGGAATATTACATGAAGAAGGGATGATGCCGGAAAAATCATTAAAAGAGCTTTCCGTCCAAAATTTTCAGCGATTATTTGAGGTGAATACCATTGTTCCCGCCATGATCGCGAAACACTTTATTCCAAAATTAAATAGAAATAATCGTTCCATTTTCGGGGCTTTGTCGGCGCGCGTTGGTAGTATATCTGATAATCAATTGGGCGGGTGGTATTCATACCGAGCGTCAAAATCCGCGCTCAATATGATTATCAAAAATGCGGCGATTGAAACCAATCGAAATAATAAAAAGGCGATAATCGTCGGCCTTCATCCGGGGACCGTCGAAAGTGACTTATCAGAACCTTTTAAAAAGAATGTACCGGCAGGAAAATTATTCACACCCGATTATTCAGCCGAAAGGCTCCTGAGTGTGTTATCCACTTTGTCCGTAGATCATAGCGGGAAATGCTTCGCATGGGACGGAAAAGAAATTTATCCTTAAGTCAGTTAAAAAAGAAAAAGCCACCACAGAAATTTATCCGAGGTGGCTTTATACAATTAGTAATTAGCTAGAAAAATTATTGGTTTTCTAGTGCTTCTAATTCTTCAGCGCGTTTCATTGCTTCTTCGCGTGCTTCATCTGTTGCTTCTTCAGTCGCTGCTTGCATTTCTGAAGCTGCTTCTGACATTGAATTTTCTTCTTTGTTGTCGCCGCATGCAGAAAGAAGGGCGATAAATGATGTAAGAAGTAATAGTTTAAGAGTATTCATAATATCCTCGTTTTTTTTAAATGCTTTATTTAGCAATACTAGTTTCGTTCAAAAAGAGTATCCCATTAAAGTGACACGGGTACGGTATCTATTATATTTTTTTACAAAATGGAAGTAGTATTACTAAAAAAATGGCCTTAATCAGCCATTTTTTTTTTCGATTCTAATTTCACATTCTTAAATGTGGCCATGAATAAAAGTGCAATAGCAAAAGCAAATACGGCCGGTATCATCCAAATCGTCGTCCAGTCACGCACGCCATCCGCTGTGAATGCATCAACAACGCGACCCGATGTTGCCGTACCAATCGCTAGCCCCACACCATATGTTAAAATGGCAATGAAGCTTTGTGCGCTTGAACGAATTTCAGGACCCGCTTTATGATCAACATAAATGTGACCTGTGACAAAAAAGAAATCGTAACAAACGCCATGCAAAACAATACCAAGGTAAACAAGTGCCGCTAAGCTTTCCATATCACCCGTCGCAAAGAGACCGTAGCGCACGACCCAAGCAAACATCCCAACAAGCAGCATCCATTTAACGCCAAGCTTACGGAAGAAGAAAGGCATAATCACAAGGAAAACGGCTTCTGACATTTGTCCCATCGTCATTTTGGCGGCTACGCCTTCCATACCGATTTCATTTAAATAAAGGTTGGCAAAGGAATAATAAAAAGCAAGGGGTATTGATATCAATAAAGAAGAGATTGCAAAAATTGCAAAAGACCTGTCCTTCATTAAAGCGAAACTTTCAAAACCGAATACATCACCTACGGTTACTTTTTTCCCTTTGGATTTTGGTGGTGTATTTGGAAGGGTAAAACTATATAACCCGAGAAGTACAGAGCCTATTGCCGCCAATTTCATGGGTATTGATGTGGCTTCAACATTTTCAACTTGGGTGCCAAGCACGAATGTGATGATTAAACCTGCAACGATCCAACCAATAGTGCCCCATACCCGAATGCGAGGGAATTGGGCATCAGGTTCATCAAGTTGATAAAAGGAAATAGAATTAGCCAGTGCCATTGTCGGCATATAGCAAGCATTATAAATTAATAGACCGAGTATTATATTATCAGTCCCCTGAATATCTGAAACATTATAAAGGACCGCAGCACCAACAAGGTGAAGAACAGCCATCACCTTTTCAGCAGGAAAGAAACGATCCGCAATAAGACCAACGAAGAGAGGCGCAATAATTGCACCGATGTTATTGGTTAAATACGCCGTGCCGATTTCAGTTCCGCTAAAGCCGATTTCATTTAGGTAGCTTCCCAACGTAACAAACCAAGCGCCCCAGATAAAAATCTGCAAGAACATCATAATACTGAGCTGGCTGTATATTTTTCTATTCATTTATTCCTCCCTCGCTGTATAGTTAGCGATAAGAAGATAGCCGATAACATCATTATTGACTAGCAGAAATGTAATCGATTACAGAAAGTGTAGGAGATAAGGAAACAAAATGAAATTGGGAATTCAAAGCGCAATCCTTGACGGCATGACATATGAAGAAGTGGTCGATTTTGCCGCTGAAAATGATTTTGAGTGCGTTGAATTCATGTGCTGGCCACCACTTAAAGAAGGCGATAAAGCAGAGCGAAAATACGCAGGCGTTACCCATATTGATGTGGTCAATTTTACTGAAGATAAAGCAAAATATATTAATGACTATGCTGCCTCAAAAGGCATTGAAATCAGTGCGCTTGGTTATTATCCAAATGTTCTGTGTCCTGATGATTATGAAGCGAAGATTTATATTAATCATATAAAACACGTTATTAATGCCTCTAATATGCTTGGTATAAATATTGTCACTACCTTTATTGGGAATGACTGGCATAAAAACGTTGATGATACTTGGCCGAAAATGGTTAAAATTTGGCAACCGCTATTGGAATACGCCAAATCAAAAAATACGAAAATTTCCATTGAAAACTGCGCGATGTTTTTCACCGATGATGAGTGGCCAGCGGGCAAAAATATTGCCTATAGCCCCAAAATATGGCGGCGGTTATTCGCAGAGTTTAAAGGATATGAGCTAGGTTTAAATTATGATCCATCGCATCTTGTTTGGATGCAAATGAACCATGAAAAACCATGGAACGCGTTTTTCGACCGCATATATCACGCCCATGCAAAGGATGTCACGGTGCACCAAGAAAAACTTGATGATGTGGGTACAATGGCTAATCCGCTTGAATATCATACCCCACGTATTCCAGGACGTGGTGATGTAGATTGGAGAGAATATATTCATGTTATGAAACAAGCAGGCTATAAAGGGGCCTTCTGCATCGAAGTCGAAGATGCAGATTATGAGGGAAGCCTTGACGCACGAAAGCAATCACTTATTGATAGTGGTAATCATCTACGACCCTTTATTAAAGGATCATAAATGGCAGAAGAATTTGATGCAATTGTTGTAGGATCCGGCATATCGGGCGGTTGGGCGGCAAAAGAATTTTGTGAGAAAGGCTTTAAAACCCTGCTTATAGAAAGAGGCCGTCAAGTTGAAGCCGGTGAATACCCCACCGAAGGGAAAGCACCTTGGGAATTGCCGAACCATGGCCGCACATCAAGAGAAGAGCTTGATAAGGATTATTTCTTTCAACGACAAACAGGTATTGATGAACAACACAAGCATTTCTTCATCAAAGATTCTGAAAAACCATATGGCCAAGAAGAAGAAAAACCATTCACATGGATCAGAGGTCATCAATTAGGCGGCAAATCATTAACATGGGGACGTGTTGCTCTTCGCTTAAGTGATCTTGATTTTGAAGCCAATAAAAAAGACGGGCATGGAAACGATTGGCCCATAAGGTATAAAGACATTGCCCCCTGGTATGATTATGTAGAAAAATTCGCGGGCATCAGTGGATCGATTGAAAACATCCCGCATTTACCGGACGGTATATTCCAGCCGCCCATGGAAATGAATTGCATTGAGCAATTCGTAAAAGAAAAGCTTGATGAAAATTATTCAGATAGAAAAATTATTCCAAGCAGAACCGCTAATTTAACGGAACCAACCGAGGAGCAATTAGAGCTCGGTAGAAGCGCTTGCCAATATAGAAATCAATGTATGCGGGGATGTTCGTTAGGTGCTTATTTTTCAAGTCAATCAGCGACATTACCCGCGGCGGAACGCACCGGAAACCTTACTGTGATATCGGACGCCATTGTAGATAGTGTAATTTATGATGCGAGCAGCAAAAAGGCGAGCGGGGTTAGAGTTATTGATGCAAATACCAAAGACAAAACAAAATATTCCGCGAAAGTAATTTTCTTATGTGCATCGGCCCTTGGATCAACACACATCATGTTGAATTCAATATCAGAGCGATTCCCAAATGGAATTGCAAATGACAGTAGTGTCCTTGGGCATTATTTAATGGATCATATTTTCCATGCTGGTGCCCGTGGGCGTTATGGCGGGTTACAGGAACATTATGAAAAAGGGCGGCGCCCCAATGCCATTTATATTCCAAGATTTAGAAATGTGGATGCTGATCAATCAGGATTTTTAAGGGGCTATGGTTACGAAGGATGGTCGTCACGGGTGCCAAATCGAAATGCGGCCAGTGAAAGTGTTGAATACGGCGCAAAGTTTAAACAGAAAATGCAGGGTGTTGGCGAATGGGAATTTGAAATTATGGGTTTTGGCGAAATGTTACCCCGTTTTGAAAATCATGTCAGACTTGATCGAATAAAAACCGACCAATGGGGCATTCCGCTTTTACATACATCATGTGAGCATGGCGAAAATGAACAATTGATGCTCGAAGATATTAAAAATTCAGCCATTGAAATGCTTGAGGTAGCAGGGCTTCATGATATTGAAGGATATATTAATCCAAAACCACCAGGGTTATGTATTCATGAAATGGGTACCGCCAGAATGGGACGTGATCCCAAAGAAAGCATTTTAAACGGGTTTAATCAAAGTCATAATGTTGATAATTTATTTGTAACCGATGGCGCGGCAATGGTATCAACTGCTTGCCAGAACCCCTCATTGACTTATATGGCGTTAACGGCACGGGCCGTTGATTACGCAGTTTCACAAATGAAAAATGGACTTATTTAAAATTAATATGAAATTCTATTAGACGGGATGGTAATGGACGCCGTTGTCCCTAAACTATATTCACTTTCTAATTTGAATTTACCATTGTGAAGTTCAACTAATTTTTGAACAATTGAGAGCCCAAGTCCAGTGCCTTCTTCGTTCAAATCAGAAACCGCATGAACCTGTTCAAAAGGATTTAAAACTTTATCGATGCGGTCGCTTGGAATGCCGATGCCGTTATCTTTAATATCAACAACAATATTGCCATTTCGGTTCGCTGAAACATTACATTCCACATAACCGTCATCCCCCGTAAATTTAATTGAGTTTGAAATTAAATTAATGAAGATACGCTTTATTGCACTTTCATCACCACTGACAGTAGCAGAAGAAATTTTATCCTCGGCATCATATGTTAATGCTATGTTTTTTGCTTCCGCTTGCGGGGAAAGCATCGTGAAAACTTCTTTAATGCTTTTTTCGAAATTAAAAGTATTTTCTTCTATTTGCCATTTACCCGCTTCAATTTTTGATAAATCAAGAATATCTTTAATGACAGTTGATAAATGTTCCCCACTGTTTTTAATGTCTGTTAAATATTCTTTATGTCGATCTGATTTCACATCACCGCCTACGCCGCCAAGCATGGCTTCTGAAAAACCAATAATCGCATTTAATGCTGTTCTTATTTCATTGCTCATATTGGCAAGGAATGCCGATTTAGCTTGATTTGCTTGTTCAGCCTCTGATTGTGCCAACTTAGCCACACGCTGTGATTTAATCAGCTCCCGTTCAATTTCCTTACGACGTTCGACTTCACGACGAAGACCGTAATTCCAGATCAAAATTAAAACCACAATCACTAAACCAATAAATAGAACTTGCCATACCAAAGTATAATTGATTTCAGGTTCTGATTGAAAACCAATCCAAGCTCTTGAAATTTCTGCTTTTTCCTCTGCTGAAACTGATCTTAGTGCTTTTTGCATTGCGCTTGCAAGAAGTGGTAAATCCTTTCGAATGCCAAATGCGTTCTCAGCACGGTATGGCGTGTCACCCACGACAGTAATATTTGTCAATCCCTCAGTATTCACAATATTTGTTACATTTGGGATACTGCCAACAAATGCATCAACTTCACCCAGAGAAACCATGCGAAGAGCATCCGCCGACGTTTCTGCACCGACCACTTCAATAGTTGGATAATCCCTTTCAATTGATTCTTTAATCGCATCTCCGTTCACTTGCGCAATTTTGCGTCCTGAAAGGCTATCCAGATTGCCATAAATTTCACCATTCTCACGGGAAAAAACCATGTGAACAACATCAATATATGAATCTATAAATGTAAGGAATTCCCTACATTCCTCAGTAATTGAGGCAAAAGTAATTAATTGAGTATCGCCGCTTTTTATCTTCTCTAGCGCCTGTTGCCAGTTTTCGGCGCCGCCATTCCTAAACTCTATGCCAAGTTTATCGCCGATTAACTTTAAATATGCCCCTGTCATGCCCGAAATATTTCCCTCATCATCTAGAAACTCTAGTGGTGCCTGATTTAGGTCTATGGACACATCAATAACTCTATTAGCAGATAACCAAGTTTTCTCCTCTGGAGTAAGGCCAATTCCATCTGATATTACAAAGTTCTGCTGGGTTTGCCATTTTTCAGCAATATCACGAAATTCCATCGCTGAAACCGCCGCCATCCCTTTTGATAAAATTGAGTTGAGTTCGGGCCAATCTTTTCTTGCCGCCAGTCTTATAAGATCGGCATTTTCGGTTTCTGGGAAAAATTTATCGCCGACTACTTCTATGCCTGGCAATAAATTCGTTCTGATCATATACCTTGAAACCGGTAAAATGTCCGCATGTATGTCAATTGCCCCTGCGGAAAGTGCCTTTAAAGCCTCAACCGTACTATCAAATTTTATAATGTTAAGATGAGAATAATCCTCTGTATAAATCCTATCAGAAATAGATTCTATAACGACACCTATTCGTTTACCTTTAAGGTCTCCAATAGAATTTATTCTATCGGCGCCTTCTCTTCCAAAATAAACCATCGGCAAATTAAGGTAGGGATCGGTGAAGTTTAAATATACTTCACGGTCCGGTGTCTTAATAATACTTTGGGCCATATCGATTTCTTTGGCTTCAAGTTTTGCAAGCAAAACATCCCATGCATATCCGTTTACATATTCAATTTTTAATCCCACTTTTGAAGCAACCAAATTCAAATAATCAATCGAAAAGCCAATCGCTTCACCATCATCAACAAAATCAAGAGGTGCCCATTCCATTTCATTGGTAGACGTAATTACGGGATGTTCTTTAATCCAAGCGATTTCTTCGGGAGTTAATTCGACTTTTGGGTCAATATCCTGCGCCATACTGTTTGCATTGATTAAACACAATAAAACCAGCATGAGAGAAGCGATATAGCGCATTTTAAAAAGACGCATTCAATATAACCCTGTTATTCAATTCTTATTAATTTTGCCACCTTATATGAAGAATAATACGATTTGGTTAATTTTTACGTTAAATATTTTTATGATTAAATTTCAAAAATCTTGTGAAAAGGAATTTTATTTCATATGGTTTCAACATGAAAATAATCACAATATCAGGCGCGAGCGGTTCAGGAAAATCTTCGCTCGCAAAATTACTTCAAAAGGCGCTGCCAGAAAGCTTACTGCTCAGCATTGATCGCTATTATCTTAGTAAACTAGAACAATTAAAACTTAACGGGTTTTGTAATTTTGATTATCCGCACTCGCTTGATGTGGATTTAATGCATGAACATCTTTCACTGTTAAAATCGAAGGGGCAGGCAAAAGTTCCTGTATATGATTTTACCATAAGTGAGCGCGCCGGATATGAAAACGTATTTGCAAAAGATCATATCATTGTTGACGGATTATTTGCCGGGGACATACTTTCTGAACTCAGTGATCTTAATATTTTTATGGATGTTGATCTGGATTTGGCACTCATTAGACGCATTGAACGGGATATGAAAGAGCGAGGACGCACATTAGAAAGCGTCACCAATCAATATATCAACGAAGTCAGACCCGCTTATTTCAAGCATATCGCCCACATTAAAAATAAAGCTGACCTAGTATTCAGTAATAACGACGATCCAGACATGTTAAAAGAGCATGCAGAAGACGTTTTAAAAATTCTTAAAACTAAGTAATGTTTAATTTCTTAGACCGATATTGAATATAGATAATCACTAAAATTATATAGCCAACAATCATAAATCTTCCGGTGCTATCAATGTCTGAAAAGGCTAAGTTTGCTTGTACAAGTAATATCAGTATTCCAATCACGCTAATTATTTTTAGGGTTTTTTCGGACATTTTAATCTGAGCTTTGGCAAAAACATCGGGTAAGTTTCTCGCAAAATAAAAAGCTGCAAGCAACGGCACAACATCATAGATAAACACGAGGCCGCTGCCGAGCATGATGATATATTTCATATCCCATTCAACCAAAATTGGTGCAGAGCCAACAACCAGAAGCATCGTAAGCAATATGTGCGGTGTATTATACCGCTTATTCACAACCGCAATTCCCTTAGGAAGCCATCCATCCTCGCAGGCAATAAGCACGGATTTTGTCGCCCAAGAAAATGTTGAATTGATACTGGTCGCAAAAGCAAATAAGGCCGCCCCAACAATAAAGGCCGTATAAAGCGCCGGCGGGAGTATTACCTGTGCAACTTCTGCCAATGTTTTTCCGGCCGTTTGTTCAACGGGCAAAATTCCGACAGCCACAACCGAAACTGTTGCAATAAAAAAGGCAGCAATAAGAGTGGCAAATATGATAGCGCGCGGAAGGTCATGATGCGGGTTTTTCATTTCACCACCTAATTCAGAAACATAATAAGCGCCGCCGGTCGCAAATGACATAAGAACACACGCCATACCAAACCCATACCATCCATCTGGAAATAATTTTTCCTGATCGGTAAAATTAGCGTAATCGACTTCTAAAACTCCAAAGAAAATTAACGATGACAAGCCGATCAAAAGAAACGTAATCATGATTTTCTGAAGTGCGGCTGCTTGGCGAATACCAAGCAAATTCACCACATAAAAAGCCACCAATATACCAAGGGCTACATATTTCTTATTTAAATCGGGAAGTAAAGCAAGTGCATATTCCGCAAACCCCAACGCAAAAAGCGCAACAAGAATATGAGTGATCAAAAGGAGAGCAAGGAAGAAAAACCCAATTTTTGGCCCAAGAACCCTTTTACAATAAACATAAAGACCGCCCGTCGCCGGCATGGCAGAGCCCATAAAAACGATCGGTAATTGCTTAATAATAGAAAATATTGCCGACAGAATTATCGCAAAGGGTACAGCATATGCCGTAAACCCGATACCAATGCCGATGAGAACCAGAACGCCAGAGCCAATTACCTGCCCTAACGCAATCGCAAAAACATCCCAAAAACTAAGTGTTTTATTAAGCTTCATGTGCTTCCTTTAATCTAAGTTCGCGAGCGCTGCATCAAAGTCTGCGATTAAATCATCTACGTCTTCAAGTCCCGCGGATACGCGGATCATGCCGTCCGATATTCCCATTTCAAGCCGCTGTTCTTTTGGGATATCTAAAAATGCCATGAGTGCGGGGATTTGTGTGGTTGTCCGAACACCACCGAGGCTCGCGGAGAAGCAGCTTAGCTCGAGGCTATCCAATACTTTAAGTGCGCGGTTGCCGTCCCCAACATCAAAAGTGAGCATTGCGCCGAATTTCGGCATCTGTTCTTTGGCAATATGATGTTGTGCATGGCTTTCAAGGCCCGGATACCACACCTGATTGACCACGCTATGATTTTCAAAATAATCAGCAAGCTTTGCGGCCGTTTGACATTGTCTTTCAAGTCGTACGCTTAATGTTTGAATGCCGCGCTGCAGCATCCATGCGTTAAACGGGGAAAGCGGTGCGCCCAGTTTCACCATGGTATTCCAGCGGATTTTTTCCAAGAAATCTTTAGGTAGAAGCCCCGCTTTAAGCGCGATAGTCCCGCCAAGAACATCACTATGACCGCCAATAAATTTTGTTGCACTTTCCACAACAATATCAACACCCCATTCAAGCGGACGCATCACATAGGGGCTTGCAAAGGTATTATCACAAACCACAACAATGTCGCGCTCATGGGCCATTTCAACAATCGGCGGAATGGCCGCCACTTTCATGGACGGATTTGCGATGGTTTCAAAATAAATTATTTTGGTATTGGGGCGAATTGCCGCCTTGACCGCATCAGGGTCCGACGTATCAACAAAGGTCGTTTCAATATCATAATCCGTAATCCGGTGATCCAGCAGTTCATGAGTGGAACTATAAGTCGTCCAGTCGCATACAATATGGTCCCCACTTTTTAAAAGCCCGAGCAACGTCACGGATATTGCCGCCATGCCGGACGCGGTCGCAAGGCACGCATCCGCCCCTTCGATCATCATCATTTGTTCTTCGAATTGATATTCGCTTGGGTTACCGCAGCGACCATAAATATTGACGTCTTTACGTTCACCGTCGACGATCCGCTGAAATATTTCTGCGTCATATTCAAAGCTTGAGGCCATAACAATCGGCGGGTTGACGGCCTTTGTTGCCTCATCCGGTGGGCAATAAACCGCGCGGCTGTCGAAATTTAAATTTTTACGTTTACTATTATCCATTTTTCCCTTTTCCTTTTTATGACAACAGAAGGGCATAAAGTTTTTCAATTGTCATCAAAAAAATAATTTACCTTGATGACAAGATACTATTTAATATCATTCTGAAAACAAGTGTAATATTATGAAAAATTCATCAAGACGCTCATTCATTAAAAAGACAGGTGCGGCCGCGCTTGGTTTTGCAATTGTCCCAAGGCATGTATTAGGTCAAGGCATGACCCCACCAAGTGATCAATTAAATGTCGCCGTTATTGGCGGCGGCGGCAAGGGATATTCAGATGCAGTCAATGCATGGAATAATGGTGCGTCGCGCATTTCCGCCATATGTGATGTGGATTTTAATATGGCCGAACGCGCCTTTGAAAAATTCCCAAATGCCAAGAAATATAAAGATTGGCGAAAAGTACTTGATGAAATGCAGGATATTGATGCCCTGACCATTTCGACCCCCGACCACACCCATGCGGTCATCGCAAACGCCGCCATGAAAATGGGCAAGCATGTTTATGTGCAAAAGCCACTAACCCATAGCATTCATGAAGCACGCGTGTTGACCGAGTCCGCAGAAGAACACAAAATCGTCACCCAAATGGGCAATCAGGGTGCATCAGGTGCTGGCGTTAAGAAAATGATCGAATGGTTTGATGACGGGCTCATCGGCACCGTGAATGAGGTTCATGTCTGGACCAATCGCCCCGTATGGCCGCAAGGGATAGCCTCACCAACGAAGTTTCCAAAAATTATGGATGGCCTTGATTGGGATAGCTTCATTGGCCCCGCAAGCTTTGTTGATTATCACCCGCTTTATCATCCCTTTAAATGGCGCGGATGGTGGAATTTTGGCACGGGTGCGCTTGGGGACATGGCATGCCATTTAATTGATCCGCCGTTTCGTGTTCTTGGCCTTGGTTATCCGACCGAAGTGGAAAGCAGTGTTGGTGCCATTTATTCACAAGACTGGGTTCCAGATTATTTACCCGAGTCCTGCCCGCCATCATCCAGAACACAATTAAAATTCACGGCCACCGCCAAAAATAATACGGATGTAAAATTAACATGGACCGACGGCGGCCTTCGTCCTTTCCGTCCTGACCTTATCCCAGCGGATCATGATATCGGCGATAAAGGAAGCACAAACGGTGTCATCATGATGGGTGAAAAAGGCATCATGACCTGCGGCACTTATGCAGAAAATCCAAAGATTTACCTGAATAATGGTGAAATCCTTGAATTTGATACAGATGCCCTCGAAGACATGGCCGACGCCTTACCAGAAAACGGCCATGCCGCAACATGGGTTGAGGCGTGTAAAGCCGGATATGACAGCAACGAACATAAGGCACTTACATCATCATTTGATTTCGCCGGACCACTGACCGAGTCAATATTAATGGGCAACCTCGCCATACGCAGCTTTAATTTAAGAGAAGCAAAAGGCGACCGATTTGATTATCCGGGACGGAAAAAATTATTATGGGACGGTAATAATATGCGCATCACAAATTTCGTTCCCGCCAATCAATTCGTCAGAAGAGAATATCGCGAGGGTTGGTCACTTTAAGGAAAAATTTTAGTACGATGATAAATTATGAAAATCTATTTCCTATGCTCTATAATATTAAGATTGGAATTTGGAATGAAAAAACAGAATTAATATTTTCTGATCTTAAAAAAAATGCCTCGGAGACTAGCTAATGCAAATCAATTTTATGAAAAAAAGGTTCAAAAGTACATTATTCCATATGCTAGTATTTGTTATTATTTTGATTACTATAATTAAAATCTGGCCTTCATTAACTTCTCTCATATTTTTGTTTCCCTTTTTTCTTTTCTACATGTTATGGAGATTAAGTTGTCCTGATTGTGGATGGATCGCTACACGTAAAAAATCACCTCCAGGTATGGGGTTAATAGCATTTCCAGATTTCGATATTAAAGATAGGTGTATAAATTGTGGGCAAAGCTTCATTGAAGATGAAAATTGATATTTTGATAAAGCTCACAACACAAATGGGGTTAAACATTAACTCCCAATTGCCGCGACGATCTTTTGGATGAGTGCGGTTTGGAAGCTTTCGCCATTAATTTCACGGCGGTTATCGTTTCCTTGTCGAACTACAACCAGATCCATGCTCGGGATGATGTAGCTGTGGTTTTGATTATGGCCGCGCGACATATAGAGATCTTTTGGCACGTCCAGTAAATCATCCATCACCCAGAATGTATACCCGTAATTATTGGGGGTGGAACCGTCGGCGCGTTTAAAACGTTTGGTCGCGAGTTTAAGCCAGCTTTCGGGGACCAGTTGTTGATCCATCCATTTACCATTGTTGAGCCATAAATAAGAAAGCCGAGCGAAATCGCGTGCGGTGCAGCGGAATGTGCTGCCGGCGATTGAATTAATGCCATAAGGGCTGCTGCTGCCGTCGGCGCCGTATGCGTCGCATCCCTCGTCACCGCCAACACCCCAACCGGACGTTTCCGCGAAATTAAGTTCATATGAATTGGAGTATGGCATATCACGGTATTGGTTATTGCGTAGTCCTATCGGCATACCAATGGGGCCAAGGACTTTATCATAAGTATATTGTCCTAAATCCTGACCAGAGATATTGCGCATGGCCAAGGCCATTTGTTCCATGCCGAAGTTGCTATACATGAAATCACTGCCCGGTTCAAAAAGAAGGGCATCATGGGCGGCGACACCATCGAAATTCCACCAGCCAAAACAATATTCATACATTTGATATGAACCGCTATAGCCCGGATGATGCTGCCTTGTGCCAGTGCCGAGCCATGGTTCGGGGCCGGCGTGGCCCGATGTCATGGAAAGCACATGTTTGACTTTAATATTTTTCTTGCGTGCGTCCGTTATCGGTTGATCCCATATTTGCGGGATCAGTGAGCTTTCTTTATCGTGTCCAACCAGATCAGTTTCAAGATTGACCTTATCTTTATATTCATCAAGGAAAACACCAACACCCGTGCCAAAAACGGATTTGGTTGATGATTTCATATCGTTGCAGGTGGATGCCGTCCAATTTTCCGGACCGCCTTCATTACCCGTGACATAACTTTCGCTGATAAGGCGTCCTTTATGAATAATAAGAAGCGCTGCACCACGGCTTGTGCTGACGGGGGATTGATCATGAAATGAAATAGCGGCGGCAAGCTTTTCAGTATTAATTTCGGGGATGCTTTCGGGATCATATTTACGCCAGCCACCTTGATCCTCAGGTGGTGGGAAATATATACCTTCGCTGTTTAAATTTGATCGATTTTGCGCAAAAGCTTTAATCGGCATTGATGAAAAGGTTAAACCCATCAATCCATAATTTGCGGTTTTTAAAAATTTCCGTCTTGAAAAGTCGTTATTTTTGATCAATTTAAATCCCCTCTTTTATATTTTCGCCCTTGCCTGATGCAGTTTTTTATAGCTTTCAATAAGTTTAAGATGTTTATCAAGTCCTTCAAGCTTCATGCTTGTTTTCGTAAGGCCATGGAATTTCACATCCCCTGTGACCGACCCCACAACATACTTCATTTTTTCACGGCCATACATTTTTTCAAAATTGGCCAGATAATCATTTAAGTCTAGCTCATCATCAAGTGTCACATCAAGTACAGCATTTAAGGCTTGATAAAACAGGACACGTTCAACGGTATTATCGTTAAAGTTTAAAAAATCAAAAATTAAATCTTTTGCTTGTTCAAATTCTTTTAAGACTAAATGGATTAGTATTTTAAGCTCCCCAATATCAAGCTTTCCCCATACGGTATTTTCATCAAACACAATGCCAATCAAATCAGATATGAGCGTTCCGTTATCAAGTTCGCTATAGTCTAGTCGTTCAAGTAACTTGGCGAGATCATCAACTGGCAATTTATGGATGTTCAGAATATCTTCTCTAAATTCCAGTGCTTTATTGGTGTTATCCCAAATCAAATCTTCTACGGGGTATATTTCAGAAAGCCCTGGCACCAATATACGGCATGCGGTTGCGCCAAAATCATTACAATGGGCGACATAAACTTCTTTGCCCATTTTTTTCAGGATCCCCATCAGATATTCATTTTCCTGCGTCGTTGTGCCGGAAAAGTCCCATTCGCAAAATTCATAATCATGTTTATCGCTAAAGAATTTCCAAGATACCAGTCCGGTTGAATCGATGAAATGCTCAACGAAATTATTTGGTTCCTTAAGGGCCGCGCTATTGAATGTGGGTGGCGGCACATCATTTAAGCCTTCAAAGCTTCTTCCTTGAAGGAGTTCGGTCAAACTGCGCTCTAATGCCACTTCGAAACTGGGGTGGGCACCAAATGACGCAAATACGCCACCCGTTTTTGGGTTCATTAAAGTAACACACATGACGGGGAATTGTCCGCCTAATGAGGCGTCCTTGACCAAGACGGGGAAGCCTTTTTCTTCAAGCTCATTGATGCCCGCTTCTATATGTGGGTATTTCTTTAAGACCGCTTGAGGCACATCAGGGAGGGCGATTTCATTTTCAAGAATTTCACGCTTCACGGCGCGTTCAAAAATTTCAGAAAGACATTGAACTTCGGCTTCTGGATATGTGTTACCCGCGCTCATACCGTTACTGACGAAAAGGTTTTCGATAAGGTTTGACGGGAAATAAATTTCTTCCTTATCCGATTGACGAATAAAGGGAAGTGCACAGATGCCCCTTTCCTTTTTGCCCGAATTGGTATCAATCAAGTTTGATGCTTTAAGCTCATTTTCAGGATCAAATAATTTTAAAGAATGTTCGTCAAGAAGCCCTTCAGGCAGTGCATCATCCGCGCCCGCTTTAAACCATTTTTCATTGGGATAATGAACAAAGTCACTGTCCGCGATTTCCTCACCGAAATAATGATCATTATAAAAGAAATTACAGCACGAGCGTTCAATATATTCACCAAGGGCCGAACAAAGGGCGCTTTCTTTGCTTGCCCCTTTCCCGTTTGTAAAACACATTGGGGATGCCGCATCACGAATATGAAGCGACCATACGTTCGGTACGATATTACGCCATGAAGCCACTTCAATTTTTACACCAAGATCGGTGAGAATTTTTGACATATTGGCGATGGTTTTTTCTAAAGGTAAGTCTTTACCGAGGATCATGGTTTCTTGATCACTTTGCAGTAATTCATTGCTGATCAACGCATTATCCGCACCCAAGCTTTCCACCGTTTCGATAATAAATTCCGGATCTTCTTGAACCACTTTTTTTACCGTGCAGCGGTCAATTGATCTTAAAATTCCTTCACGGTGGCGATCAGAAATACTTTCCGGTAATTCCACATCGATTTGAAAGGTTTGCTTATATCTATTTTCAGGATCAATGATATTATTTTGCGATAATCTGATATCCTCAGTCGGGATATCCCGCGCCAAACAATAGACCCGAACGAAATAAGCGGCACAAAGCGCAGATGAGGCCAGAAAATAATCAAACGGGCTTGGCGCCGAGCCATCCCCTTTATAACGAATGGGTTGATCCGTAATTACAGTAAAATCATCAAACTTTGCTTCAAGTCTGAGGTTGTCTAAAAAATTGACTGTAATTTCCATCGGATTACTCTTTTAATTTTGCTGATCACTATTCTTGAACGCCAAGCATTGCATAGAATTATATGTACCTCTTTTAAAAAGTAATGAGAAACGAATAATGTGTGAATTAATTATTTCTATGTATTTATCCATATTTTTTGTTTCCAATAAGCATTCTTTAACGCAATATAACGATCTAATTTATTAAGCAGTGAACGTAATGGTTTAAGAGGGAAGAATTGAAAGCAATATTTATCGGCGAGTGTATGGTTGAATTAAGCACCCTTGATAATGGTTTATTACAAAAATCATTCGCAGGGGATGTTTTTAATAGTGCCGTATATATGAAGCGTTTGGTCGGCGATAAATGTGATGTTTCTTTGCTCACGGCAATTGGGGAGGATAGCATATCCCATGAAATGGAAGTGTTCTTTAATCACCAAGGTCTTAGTACTGACACCGTTTTTAAAACAAATGATGGCACTGTCGGCTTATATTTAATAACCACTGATGATAATGGGGAACGCAGCTTTAGCTATTGGCGCGATAATTCGGTGGCGCGGCAAATGATGGATATCCTTGCTGCTAAAAAAATTGAAATATCTGAATTAAACTCTGATTTGATTTTCTTTACGGGTATATCGCTCGGTATTTTGACAGATGCAAGTCGTGAAATACTAATTAATCAATTATCAACTGCCAGAAAGAAGGGTGCAAAAATTGCCTTTGATCCGAATTATAGACCGCAACTATGGGAAACAAAGGAAGTAGCGGCAAAATGGATTGATAAAGCGTATCAAGTTAGCGATATCATTTTTCCAAGTTTTGATGAACAACAATTGTTGTTCGGTACTGCATCAATTGAAAAGTGTTTAAACCATCACCCATCAGAAGACGAAAAAGAAGTGGTTTTAAAGGCCGGAGCCGACGGCATGTTTGTGAAATATCAACATGATATTATCCACCGCGAATTCATATCCGCTGATAATGTCGTCGATACCACCGCCGCAGGCGATTCCTTTGATGGGTCATATCTTGCGATGCGAATATTAGGACATAATGTATCTGATAGTCTTGAGAAAGCCGCGGGTGTTGCAGCAAAAGTTGTGACCTATCCGGGTGCGATTATTCCAGAAGGCTTGACTCGGGAACCGTAAAATATATATAATTATCATTATATAGAATTAATTCCATATTGTGATAATTATTATAACTGGATCTTCAATTATGCGCCTCATTTTACTGATTATAACGTCGTTCATTTTTTCATGTTCATCATATGCCGCAGAGGATGAAAGTAGCCTTCCGAAAAGTGTTTTCAAATTTACCCCTGAGATCGTCGCAGAAGTTTCAAACCGACTAAGAGCAACACTTAAAAGTCAGGGAGGAGACGTTAAAGAAAAGCTCGCCTTTGAATTGATAGGCAGCGATGTTGGTTATAATATGTTTCTGGTTTTAAGAGGAAACACCGGCTCATCTGAAATACACACGACCGTATCCGATTTACATACAGCCGTTGAAGGGCGCGCAACATTAGTATTAGGCGGCGAACTCGTGGATGAATATGAATTATCACCCGGCCAATTAAGAGGGACGAGTATAAAAGTTGGAACAGAATTTAAACTTAAAGCAGGTGACGCGGTTAATATCCCGGCCAATCTTGCGCATCACGTTGTGATCGAACCGGGTGAACAATATATGTATTTCGTCTATCAAGTGGATAGCGCGACAATTAAGTAACAAATGAAAATTTAGAATTATATGGGAGAGAATTGTGAGCAATGACTTTATAGATCGCTTGCGAAAATTGGCAGTAGCGACATTATCCGATGGCTGTGACCAAATTGCAGGGCGCCGCGGATTTATGGATTTTGAAATCAAGGCACGTATTAATGGAAGAAAAATTGTTGGTACCGCTGCGACCGTTTTAGAAGGTCCAACCAATGATCCGCATCTTCCGGAATTGGCATTTGATGTCATTGACGAAGCCGAAAAGGGAAGCGTCATAGTCATCTCAAATGATGGTGATAAAAATACCGCAATCTGGGGCGAATTAATGAATGCAGGCGCCTGCGTTAATGGCCATGAAGGTGTTGTTCTTGACGGTGGTGTTCGCGATGTCGAATTGATTAAACGTGATACAGATTTCCCCGTTTATGCAAGATCGATCGTACCCGCTAGCTCTATTGGTCGGTTAAAAACTATTGAAAAGAATGTACCTGTTGTAGTGGGTGGCGTTTTAGTTAAGCCGGGCGATTATATCGTCGGTGATGATGACGGCATCGTTTCAATTCCCGCTGACCATGTAAAAGCCATTATCGAATTTGCCGAAGAAGCAGAGGCAACCGAAGAAGCGATGGTAAAATATATACATGAAACCGGATCCATTCGAAAAACAACTGAAAAATTTGGCCGCGCTTAGTTTTTAGTTTTAAGGAAGTAACATGGCACAACAGACAAATTTCAACGGCGTTTACCCTATTCTTTATAGTTTCTTTGACCAAAATGGCGAATTAGACCGTAACGCTATGCGCCGACAAGTTGAAGGATGCATTGCCGGTGGTGCCCATGGTATTGCTGTAATGGGGTTAGCCACAGAAGTTGGAAAATTAAACGTTAATGAGAGACGTAAAGTTATAGAATGGGTTGGCGAAGATATCGCGGGAAGAATTCCTTACGCCGTCACCGTTGGTGAAGGATCTGTGCCAGGACAAATTGAGTTTGTTGCCGCCGCCAAAGAAGCCGGCGCAGATTGGGCAATTTTGCAGCCACCGGCCATTATGGGCGTCCCAGAAAGTGAATATGTCAGATTTTTGGGTGATGTTGCGGATAAAACCGATTTAAAGCTCGCTGTGCAAAATGCACCGGGTGTCATGGCAACCAGTTTATCAAATGCGGGGTTAAAAACATTAAACAAAAATCACGGTAATGTATGCCTTTTAAAAGCAGAAGGCCCCGCCACATATATCCATCAGTTAATGCAAGATACCGATGGTGCATTTGACATTTTTGGTGGCCTCGCGGGCATTCAGTTTCCGGATAGCTTACGAGCAGGTTGTGTGGGGATGATACCGGCAGCCGACATTTTTGACCCACAAGTTCGCATCTATGAACTGATGAAAAATGGTAACCCAAAAGACATTGAAGAAGCAGAGAGACTACACAAAGAACTCTTGCCGCTTTTAGTATTTATGATGAGTTCCGTTGAAAATTTCATTGCCTACGGTAAAGATTTAATGGCTCAACGTTTAGGGTTAGATAATGGCATGGCAAGACAGCCGTCTGTCCCCGTAACGGAATTTGGCCGTAAAGTCGTTTCACATTGGGCAAAGCAGCTTGGTCCATTACCTGGCAATTGATTTCTTTGCCTTAAAGCCACGAAGAAGGTAAGCTTAATAAGATTTAAAAATAGGGTTTATTCATGAATTCATATCTTAAAAAAATAGTCTCATTGTCATTAATTGGCTTCGTCTTATTATGTGCTAGCCTCACGTCCGTATTGGCAGCCGATTTCCCAAGAAAAGGGATTACGCTTATCTGTCCTTGGGCAGCTGGTGGTGGCACGGATACTTTGCTGCGTGGGCTTGCGAGAAACACAGAGCCATTTTTAGGAAAAAACATTACCGTCATGAACCGAGCAGGCGGTGCAGGTGCGATCGGACACGCATCAGGTGTTAGAGCACGCAATGATGGTTATACGGTCACAATGGTAACTTTTGATATTCTAACTTTACCGCCACAAGGATTGGTCCCGTTTACCTATGAAAATTTTGATCTGTTATTGCGTGTCAATATGGATCCGGCGGCGGTCACTGTCCCGGCTGACGCACCTTACGATACAATTGAAGAATTCATCGCATATGCAAAAGAAAATCCCGGAAAAATCAAAGTTGGTCATGCAGGGCCCGGCACAGCCTGGCATTTAGCCGGAAGCATGCTTGCGAAAGAAACGGGCATTGATCTATCATATGTTCCTTATAATGGTGCGGCACCAGCCGTTACAGCATTGGTCGGCAAACATATTCAAGCCGTTACCGTGAGTCCTGCGGAAGTCAGAAGTCAGGTTGATGGTGGACTTTTAAAAATTCTTGGTATCATGAGCGATGAAAGGCTTGCGGGTTTTGAAAATGTCTCGACGATGAAAGAAGCTGGCATTAACGTTTCATTTGGCACATGGCGCGGTTTGGGTGTCCCGAAATCCACACCAGAAGACGTTAGAAATATACTTCATGATGCCTTTAAAAAAGGTATGGAAACAGAAGAGTTTCAAAAATTCGCGGGCGACATGGGATTGGGGCTTTCTTATATGAGCTCAGAAGAATGGACAAATGATCTAGCAAATTCAGCAGGAAATGTTTCAAATACGATGAAAGATTTGGGTCTAGCCAGATAAAAGGAATTTTAATTATTATGAAACGGGCAAATATAATCTTTGGGATAATAGCCATTATTATTGCAGGTTTTGTATTTAATCAGCTCGCATCTTTTCCAGACGCGCAGCCGGATGAAGTCGGTGCAGATTTCTTTCCGCGGCTCTTAGCCAACGGTCTAGGGTTATCTGGCATAGTGCTCATTATTAATACTCTTGTCTCAAAAAATCCTGAAACCGATGAAGGCCCTTCTTTTAATTTAAAATCGTTACTACGGGCATTCATATCGTTCATTGCTGTTTTGGTTTATTGTTTATCGCTTGATTTATTTGGGTTTATCGCAAGCAGTATTCTTTTCCTAACTTTCATGATGTTCCTTCTTCAGGAACGAAATATAATAAAAATGATGACCATTTCAGCCGCAATCACAGCCAGCGTCTTTGTCATATTTAGTGAGTTCTTATTGATCGATTTACCACTGGGAACGTTATATGGATTTTGAACTCTTTAGCACAGCATTTCTCGGTGTATTAGAATGGAATACATTGTTGATGATCTTCCTTGGTGTAACCGGCGGGATTATCATCGGTTCATTACCGGGGCTTACGGCGACAATGGGGGTCGCGTTACTTGTTCCTTTTACATTTGGGTTGCCATTTAACCAGTCTATTGGAATGCTTCTTGGGATTTTTAGTGGTTCAATTTATGGAGGATCAATTTCAGCTATTTTAATTAGCACACCCGGCACACCAGCCGCCGCTGCAACATTGTTGGATGGATATCCACTCACAAAAAAAGGGGAAGCGGGACGCGCATTAAGCATGTCTGTTTTTGCTTCGTTTATTGGAGGTTTTACCGGTGCGTTAATCATGACGTTCTTATCGCCACAAATTTCAAAATTTGCACTTGAATTTAGTGCAGCCGAATATTTCGGCCTCGCAATATTTGGTCTATCTATCATTGTTTCGGTTTCGGGAAAATCCATTCTTAAGGGCGTGATGGTAGGCTTTCTTGGACTTCTTATTTCCACGATTGGCATGGACCCTGTCACTGGCTATCCTCGCTTTACTTTTGGATCAATGAATTTATTCGAAGGCCCCGCCTTTATCCCCACATTAATTGGTCTATTTGCTATTGCGGAAGTTTTTAAAGGCATCGAAAATTTGGAAAGCACCAAAAGAACCGTAAGTCATATTTCAAGTTTACTGCCCTCCTTCGCTGATATTAAAAAAGCGTGGAAAGATATGGCAAAATCAAGTGTCATGGGTACCTTCATTGGATCAATTCCGGGGGCAGGTAGCGATATCGCAGCCTTTGTCGGATATAGCGAAGCAAAAAGACGGTCAAAACATCCTGAAAAATTTGGTAAAGGTGCAATCGAAGGCGTTGCTGCGGCTGAATCAGCAAATAATGCCTGCTCAGGTGGGGCAATGATCCCCATGTTATCATTAGGTGTTCCGGGAGATGCCGTCACCGCGATATTGTTGGGCGCTTTCGTTATTCAAGGCATACAGCCGGGTCCAATGTTATATGTTGAGGATTTGGGTACTGTTTATTCCGTATTTTCGTCAATGCTCGTCGCCAATATCGCTATGTTGATTGTAGGGCTTATCGGCATTCGGTTTTTCACAAAAGCCATAACGGTAAGAAAAAGTATATTGTTACCGACAATTTTTGTTTTATCGATTGTCGGTGCTTATTCAATGCGAAACAACATGTTTGATGTATGGCTTGCACTTTCTTTTGGCGTAATTGGTTATTTCCTTCATCGTTATCGTTTCCCCATATCGCCTATTTTGCTTGCTTTAATACTTGGGCCAATGGCAGAAGCAAATTTAAGACGCGCGTTAATTATCGCAGACAATTCATTAATTGATATTATCAGTCGCCCTATCACCGCAATTTTTCTAATATTAGCCGTTGCATCACTTATAACATCGCTATTGCGACAAAAGCGAATTAAAGAATAGGAAAATAATGTCAGTTTTCACAAATGCAAAAATGATCGGACTAGACTGGGGAACGACCTCATTTCGTGCTTTTCTTATTGATCAAGATGGACACGTTTTGGATCAAAAAACGAATGAAAATGGAATTCTTGCCGTCCCAAACAATGATTTTGAAGGTGTGCTGATATCGGCAATTAAAGTTTGGCTTGATCAGCACCCTGCCCTACCAATTGTTGCTTCTGGTATGATAACTAGTCGCAATGGTTGGCTTGAAACGCCTTATTTATCACTCCCCGCTAACATCAATGATTTTGCTAATGCATTAACCCCTTTAACACTTTCCAATGACATAGTAATTCATTTCATTACTGGGGCGAGTTATGAAAATGAAAATGGCGTTCCAGATATTATGCGCGGCGAAGAAACTCAAATCATTGGAGAGGTTGAGGCCAGTGATAATGAAATTTTCTTACTGCCTGGTACACATAGCAAATGGGCAATCACACAAGATGAGAAAATTATAGGTTTTACAAGTTTCATGACCGGAGAAGTATATGCGGTATTAAAAGAACACACCATCTTAGGGGCACTGATGAAGGAGTGCAGCTCTTTAAATGATGATGCTTTCTTGAAAGGTGTATTGATGCAACAAAAACAAGATATTTCTATTCTGCATCAGATTTTTACCGCCAGAACACTAGCGTTATTTGACAAATTAGAAAATGAAGACATCGCCGATTATTTATCCGGACTTTTAATTAGTGAGGAAATAAAATCGGCCCTAAACCAATATGATGCTAACAAAGAGACCATTATCAAAATAATTGGACGCGGTGATTTGGCAGCCCGTTATGCAAGAGCATTAGATGCTTTTGGATTAAATCATAAAATTATCAATGATGAAGTAACCGCAATGGGTCATTATAAAATTGCAAAGAAAGCAGGATTGTTAAAATGACATTATGGAACGAAAAATTTAAGGAAATGCCATTGGTCGCTATCTTACGTGGGCTTAGCCCAGAAGAAGCAATTGATGTTTCAACGGTTCTTGTTGAAGCCGGTATAAAAATACTGGAAGTACCGCTTAATTCACCTAACCCACTTGAAAGTATTTCTAAAATGAAAGCTCATTTTATGGACCAGGCAATCATTGGTGCAGGTACCGTTTTAACGGGGGAAGCCGCGAAACAAGTTCATGATAATGGAGGCGAATTAATTGTTGCACCAAATCTAAATGCAGATGTTGCGGCAATGAGCAAAAAATGTGGTATGATTTATTGCCCCGGGATATTAACCCCAACGGAAGCATTCAATGCTTTGGCGCTTGGTGCGGATGCTTTAAAAATATTTCCTGCTGATGCACATCCACCCTCATATATTAAATCCATAAGGGCGGTTCTTCCAAGAGATACAACCATCATACCAACTGGTGGCGTGGAACCAGACACGATTGCCACTTATTATCAAGTTGGCGCCAATGGTTTTGGTGCGGGGTCATCACTTTATAAGCCCGGCAAGTCGTTAAATGAAATTGCGGAAATGGCGGCGAAATTAGTGTCTGCTACGAAGGATGTTATTCATCCATAGAAAGGGAAGAAATGAAAAAGCTAAGCGATAATAGGCGTAATTTACTCAAGTTTCTTTTGGCTAGCCCCCTTATCAGTACGGCTGCCTTTACCCAAGAGTTTCAAATGGATGAAATGGATCCCGATATTCAATATCTATTGAATTTGCAAAAGAAACTTATCGCATCACCGGATGATGCGATAAATATTTTTGATCTTGAAGCCGTGGCAAGAAGATCTTTACCGCCTGCCCATTATGGATATATCGCAACGGGTGTCGCAGATGAACGTAGTCAAATTTCAAATTTATTGGGTTATAAAAAACTAAAACTTAGGGCGCGCCGTATCCGTGACGTTAGAGAGATCGATACATCGGTCACTATCTTCGGACGTAAATGGCCGTCACCGCTTGCCATTGCCCCAACGGGTCATCATAGGGCATACCATAATAATGGTGAGCTTGCCGTCGCCCGTGCCGCCAAAAATAAAGAGCGGTTGATGATGCTATCAAATGTCACATCAACATCGGTTGAAGAGGTAAACGAAGCACGCGGCGAGCCGGTCTGGTTTCAGCTTTACGCCCGCGATCATTGGCCATCCAGTTTAAAAATGATCCGCCGTGCTGAGGCCGCAGGTTGCGAAGTTCTTATTCTTACCGTCGATATGGTCGGCGCCGGCAAAAGAGAAACCCAAGACCGCTTTATGATGATGGATAGACGCAATTGTTCTGCCTGTCATGGTGACGTCAGAAGTCCGTTTCGAGGACGCCCGATGTATGAAGGTGTTAATCTTGATGACTATCTTGGTGCGCA
Source organism: Pseudemcibacter sp. (assembly GCF_965661635.1). Lineage (NCBI taxonomy): Bacteria > Pseudomonadati > Pseudomonadota > Alphaproteobacteria > Emcibacterales > Emcibacteraceae > Pseudemcibacter > Pseudemcibacter sp. The sequence continues at coordinate 35,147 of NZ_CBFIEP010000149.1, forward strand.
GGAATTATTTAATTGGGATTTAATAAAACGCATCAAAGATACAACGAACATGAAATTGGTGGTTAAAGGAATTACCCACGCTTTAGATGCAAAACTATGTGTTGAAAATGGTGTCGATCTTATCATCGTTTCAAATCATGGCGGTCGCGCACAAGTAGATTCGCTTGGCACCATCGAAATCCTGCCCGAAGTAGTAGCAGCCGTTGACGGAAAAATTCCGGTCATGGTGGACGGCGGGATAAGACGCGGGTCAGACATATTTAAAGCACTCGCCCTTGGTGCAAAGGCCGTTGATATAGGACGGCCATATCTTTGGGGATTAGGTGCATTTGGGCAAGCCGGCGTTGAAAAGGTAATTGATATTTTTGATGCTGAATTTAAAACGGTGATGCAACAAACGGGTGCAACGTCCATTAATCAAATATCAAAAGAAATGCTAACCTCTTAAATATGAAATTATTCAGAATATGATTTAAACCCGAGTTTTGCAGAAATCATTTTTGCATATTTTAATAAGGGTGCGACATAATGCTGCCTATCTTCCTTTAATCGAAAAGATGGTGTTGTCACACTAATGCTTGCAACTGTGTTTCCCATTGCATCAAAAAGTGGTGAAGAATAGCAAACAATCCCTTCTTCATTTTCCTGATCATCAATAATATATCCTTTTACCCTAGCTTCAGATAATCTCTGTTTTAAGATTTTGGGGTCAGTCGTAGTATATTTCGTAATTTTCTTAAGCGGTTTATTTTCAATAAATTCTTCGGCTTGCTTTTCATTTAAACCAACCAAATATGCCTTACCAATACCAGTTGTATGGATAGGAAACCGCATACCCACCATCGATGCCATACGGACCGTATCGCTGCTTTCAATTTTATCGACAATTACCATTTCATCGCCCGTTCTCATGCCAAGGTGAATGGTTTCCCCCGTTTCAGCGCCAAGTTTTTCAAGTTCCGGGTGGGCAATTTGAATAATGTTATTTTCCGCTAACGCAATTCTCGCAAGGGTAATTAATCGCGTTCCTAAAGCATATGTCTTATCAGGTTTTTGACTAATTAAATCTTCTGCTTCTAAGGCCGCTAACACACGATATAATGTAGGGCGCTTAAGATCGCTTTTTTCAAGAATTTCTGAAATAAGCGGCGGCTTTGGTGAATCAGCAATTAATTGCAAAATGTCCATATTACGGGAAAAGCTTTTGGTTCCTTGGATAACGTTGTTCAATTTGATTTCCCTGCAATATAATAATTGCTAAAGTGTTGTTGAATATAATTTATAATAGATTGTCCACAATATGGTCAAACACTTAATTCAAATAAGGAATTCAAATTGAATAAGAATACTTCCCATAAAACCGCCGTTGTTACGGGCGGCACAAGTGGAATTGGATTAACGCTTGCGCAAGGGTTATCAAATGCGGGTTATGACGTTATTGCCGCTGGTTTAAATCCGCCACAAAGTGATGATGAAAAAATAACATTTATTGAATTGGATATCACGGATAAAGGGGCCGTAAAATCGCTATTTTCAGACTTAAACCAATTGGATATCCTTATTAATGCCGCGGGGATAATTCGACGCGAAGCTGAACTTGACCCCGATGTTTTTGAAGAAACCATTAATGTGAATTTGAACGGTACAATGCGTGCCTGCGCCGCAGCAAGGTCCCTATTATCACAATCAAGTGGGTCAATAGTAAATATTGCATCTATGCTTAGTTATTTCGGTGGTGGACTAGTTCCCGGATATGCCGCATCAAAAGGCGGCATTATGCAATTAACAAAATCGCTGGCGATTGCCTATGCGGGTGATAATATTCGTGTAAACGCATTGGCGCCCGGGTGGATAAAAACACCGCTTACAGAAAACCTTCAAAATGATGATAAACGTAGCGAAGCTATTTTAAGCCGCACGCCACTTGGTCGGTGGGGAACGCCCGAAGATCTTGTTGGGCCCGCTCTTTTTCTTATTGGGTCAGATGCAAAATTTATTACCGGATCACTTTTAAATGTAGATGGTGGCTATGCCGCTATGTAAATGAGGATAAATAAATGCCCATAGCAGAAACTGATGAAGAACCACGTGTCGCCTATAAACACCCGATGCCCGTGGAAGCATTGCCGGAAATTGTCGTACCCGATGCACTAAGTGAAGGTGATGACCGATTATGGGTTCCACAGGCTAAGAATGTTTATTTTAGACCACTTTGTTTAAATGTATCACAAGGATACTGGATGAATTTATTAAAGGTAACAAAGTCAGGCGTCCTTTCCAGACATCGTCATCCCAATGCCGTTCACGGTTTCGTTTTAAAAGGGCGCTGGCACTATCTTGAGCATGACTGGGTCGCCGAACAGGGAAGCTATGTTTATGAACCCCCAGGTGAAACCCATACGCTTGTGGTACCAGACGATGTTGACGAAATGATCACTTATTTTCAAGTTAATGGCGTTATGTATTATGTTGACCCCGATGGAAACCATTTAGGATATGAAGATGTATTTACAAAAATTGAAATGTGTAAAAAGCATTTTGAGAAAGTTGGTTTAGGGGCCGATTACGTAAAACAATTTATCAGGTAAACACCATAAGACTTATTACTCTGATTATTTGTTTTTCATAATAGGTGTTAAAATGAGATCGATTGAATTTAAAAAATAATTTACCTTTGGATCAGTATCCGTATGCAAAAATGGCAAGATCAAGCAGAGAAGAATAACTTAGTCATATCTGAGAAAGGTGACTGCCAATTATGCGGTTCTCGCACTAATGGCGGCATTGCTGAGTGTGTTGAAAAAGCAGGATATATCACGACAAGAGAAAGTCGTATCAATGACACTACGCAGATTAGTATTTTCCTATGTGTAGATGCGCACGCATTGCAACATGCTGAAATTCACGGTCGATGGAACAACCACTTTCACTTATCAAGATTGCATCTCATTTTACAAGACAAAATAGTGTGGGAATATAAATATTCAGTTCTATTGAGTGAAATTTTAAAAAGTTATAAAGAGATCAAACCCAATGAAATTATTGCTAGTCCAAACAGAAAAAAAAGAGGCGAAATTACGGTCACTGATATCGAAGGTCATAGCTTTGATGAACAATATTTAAAAATGGTCACTCATTGGGCGACTTCAGTGTTTGAAAGTTATAGTGAAGGGCATGATATTGCTAAAGAAATTGCCAACTTATTTAAGCAAAAAATATATTGATTAAAAATATTTATAAATATGTGTAGCAACCTTCGACCATTAGTGGTCATTTAATAGTATTATTTCTAGTTTACTTTAGCCGATCTAATTGAAACATTGCATTTTGATTTTTTAGGTCAATTTCAAGCACTTTAGAATAATATTGCCGCGCTTCCTCAATACGACCCACCCTACTATAAGCATCAGCTAAACTGTCATACGTATTAGCACTTTCAGGAAATAAAAAAACATTGAGTTTGAAGATTTCAAGTGCTTCTTGTTTTTTTAATGCATTTAGTAGCTTATAGCCCCAGCTGTTAATTTCACTTTCAGCATACTTAATGTTTTTCGGTGACTGAACAATCGACATCGCTTTATCGTAGCCACTTACATCTAACAACTTTCTTGATTCATCAAGCTCTTCAGACAACCCAAACCCTGCTTCGATACTTAACTCTAGTATATAAAACGACGCAATTTCATCAATAAAATTATCAGGCGTTGCCCCCATCAGGTTGGTCAGCACAATAATAGAAAGATCATCTTGAGGATATATTATAAGCAAATTGCGGTCGCCACCAGCGGAAGCAACGGCTGGGTGCTCATCTCTTTGGATAACAGGCCAACCCAAGGCATATCCGTTAAGGTAATTATTAAACTCACCTATTTCGTCATTGTTTAAAACGGCAGCTTCCCACAAAATTTTTAGATTTACCTTATCTATTAATTTGCCACTTTGAAGTGCGATTATCCATTTTGCCATCTCTGAAGTTTTCGAGCTCATTCCTGCAGCCGTTCTTAGAAAGGGCGGAAATGCTTCGTTTACCGTGGTTAGATTACCCGTCTGATAATATGTATATCCACGAGCCTGAGAAGGGATTACCTTTTCAGTATGGGAAAATCCGGGCCGTAACGGAGAGCCAAAAATTACCTATCGTTTGCACTCTGAGTTAAAAAGTCAGCTTCAGGAGCTATATGAAAAATACTATAAAACCAAGCTGAAGGTCTGAAGCATAGGGCCAATTCGTGGCATATTAAATGAAATACTAATGTTGAATTTTGAAACTCACATAAGGATGACATAATGAATTTACAAAGTGAAGACAACCATGCCGAAGCACTTAAGACAAACTACGATCATAAAATTGACGACTACCTGAAACAGTCTTCAATCTATAATAAGCTACCCAATTGCCAGCCCCTCAGTAAAGAATGGGTCTGGTGGGAATACTGCAATCATACCATGAGTAGATTTTAGCATGCATGGATCAAAAATATTTCCTTTGAAAAACAATATTCGGATATGATTTTGGAAAATAATAGGTATCATATTCAAAAATTCAGGAGATAGAATATTGCAATTTGATTTAAAAAAATCGGATAGAAAAGCGACGCTAGATGCTATACTGGAACGGCTTGAAGGGTACTATGACGACACCGCAAAATTTCCTGTATCACCAGACATTGATGTCAAAGAAATAAAAGCATTTATTAATGAACAAAGCTTGCAGTCAGGTGGAAATTACGCCGCAGCAATAGAAAGCGTGTTTAAAGGACTAGAAGAATACGCAGTTCATACGCCGCACCCGAAATATTTTGGCCTTTTTAACCCGCGCCCCAATTTTGCGGGCATAATCAGCGAATTAATTGCCGCCTATTATAACCCCCAACTGGCGGCATGGAGCCATGCGCCCTTTGCCGTCGAAGTTGAAACAAAAATCATTAAAGAATTTGCCAATTTATTTGGATATTCTAACGATAAAAGTGATGGTGTGTTTTGCTCAGGGGGCAACGAAGCAAATCAAACGGCCGTCTTATGCGCCTTAAATCATAAATACCCGGATTTTGCACGGGACGGATTGCTGGGGACCAAGAAAAGACCCATAATATTCTGCTCAAAAGAAGCACATCATTCCGTTCATAAAGCCGCGAAAACGGCGGGTTTAGGATATAATAGCGTCATACCCATTCCGGTTGATGAAGATTTAAAACTTGATGCGGCGGAATTATCCATAGCCCTTGATAATTGTCGCAAAAATAATACTGACCCCTTAATGATTATTGGAACGGCGGGAACAACCGGGACCGGGGCCATCGATGACCTTGAGGGAATAAGCAAAATTGCAAAGAACCATAATATATGGTTTCACGTTGATGCCGCTTATGGTGGCGCAGCC
>NZ_CBFIEP010000150.1:0-2725 GCF_965661635.1 Pseudemcibacter sp.
ATATTCCTCGTTTTAGGAATATTAATGGTGATACGCAGGAAAATTTTGTTCGTGGTTACGGTTATCAATGTAGTGCACATCGCTTATCATGGAAACGTGGTGCAGATCAAACGGGGTACGGCGCTGATTTTAAAAAGAACCTGCAACAACCAGGGGCTTGGTGGTTTAGAATGACTGGATTTGGTGAAATGCTACCCAGATATGAAAATCATATCAGTGTTGATCATAATAATCTTGATGAATGGGGAATTCCAAAACTGCATGTTGATTGTGAATTTAGTGAAAATGAACTTAATCTTCAGAAAGATATCGCCGCGGAAGCCGAGAGCATTTTAAACAATCTTGGACTAGAAGATGTATCATCGTGGGTGACGCCAGCGAACCCAGGTCTTTGTATCCATGAAATGGGGACCGCACGAATGGGTCATGATCCCGCAACAAGTGTATTAAATAAACATAATCAAGCACATGAAGTGCCGAATTTATTTGTCACAGACGGATCATGTATGACTTCGACCGCTTGTCAAAATCCATCACTAACGTATATGGCATTAACCGCTAGAGCGGTTGATTATGCTGTCAAACAAATGAAAGCAGATCTGATATAATTCATTCAGAGTATTTTTAGGAAGAGTAAATTGGAAAATAGTAAACAGCCGTCATTTTTGCATTCAGTCATTTGTTTTGGCGGAATTATTGGAATGATCATTACTGGATTGATCGTTTTTAGTGTGCCGATCCATGTGATTATCTTGATTGCCATTATTTGGAGCACATTTCATTCGAAATATTTAGGGTACTCTTTCCAATCGATAAAAACGGCTATGAATAAAGGGATAGAACATGGTTTAAGTGCTATGTATATCTTTATTTTAATAGGTGTAGTGATCGCAGCATATTTAGAAAGTGGCACGATCACGAGTATTGTTTATTATAGTTTAGATTTAATCAGTCCAACGGTTTTCCTTCCAGCGAGCCTTTTGATCTGTAGTTTTATGTCATTGGCAGTAGGAACGAGTTGGGGGACAGTCGGAACGGCAGGTGTTATATTAATTGGTGTCGGTTCAGCGATGGGAGTTCCATTACCAATTGTTGCAGGCGCCGTGGTTTCTGGTGCGACTTTTGGAGATAAATTGTCACCAGTATCCGATACGACGAATTTAGCGGCTGTTTCTGCGGGAACTGATCTTTATAAACATATTAACTCAATGCTTTATACAACTATACCAACTTATATTTTATGTCTTATTCTTTTCGGTTTTGTAGGAATGCAATATTCAGCAGATACTGTGTCCCGCGAAGGCGTGGAAGCGTTTCAAGCGGCTATTGCTAGTAATTTTGTTGTAAGTATCTGGAGCTTATTGCCGTTAATTGTACTGCTGGTATTAAGCCTTAGAAAAGCACCCGCTGAAGTGGCTATGGTTTCAAGTGTCGTCGCTGCATTCATATTGGCGATATTTCAACAAGACCGCATTATTGTTGATTTTCTAGCGAGTTTACAAACTGGGTTTTCTGCGGATACGGGTCATGCGGGATTGAATACATTGGTGAACCGAGGCGGGATAATGAGTATGATGGAAACATTGTCCATGACGCTTTTTGCCCTTGCGCTTGGCGGTGTACTTGAAAGTGGCGGCTTCTTAAAAGCCTTGCTGTCTGGGCTGCTGGATAGGATTAAATCAGTATTATCTCTTATGTTTGCCACGATGTGTACAGGTATTTTAGCTTGTTGTAGTATGGGTGAGAGCTACATATCCATTATTGTCACCTCACAGTTATTTAAGAAAAAATATCAGGAAATGAATTTAAAACCATTCATGCTATCCCGTTCCGTTGAGGAAAGTACAACCATGTCTTCGCCGCTTATACCGTGGTCAACGGCCGGTGCGTTCTATTTTGGCGCTATGGGTATTCCCGTATTAGATTATCTACCATATACATTCCTAAACTTACTGAACCCGATTTTATCACTTATTATGACATTCTTCGGCATCGCAGTATTTAAAGAATTTACCCAGAAAGCAGAGCCAAAACACCGACCGGAAACAATTACGAGCAGTTAACCAGTTCTAATGAATTAATTATCTTCAAAGAATGTCGGGTTTTTTCCACCGATTACGATATCAAACTGATATCCGCGGTCGAAATCTTCGCCGTCTGTTTTATATTCCTTTCCGAGATTTTTATCAAAATTATCACCCATGAGTATGCGCATAGGATCCGTATCATTATGAGGGTCGCCAGCGAAATACATTTGTGTGATTATGCGCGATGAACCGCCACGAATTGATAAATGAATATGCTTAGGACGCCATCGACCGATATCTGGTCTTGCTAAATATTCGCCCGGGCGAATGGTCCAAAATTCATAATTCCCATCATTATCACTTAATGTGCGACCAATCCCCAAGAAATTCGGATCAAGTTGTAGCCCTGAATGGTCTTCGATATGGGTATAACGACCATATTTATTAGCATTCCATATTTCAATAAGTGAATTACGGATTGGTCGACCAAGTTCGTCCATAAGTTTACCTGTGACTTTAATAGCGTCACCTTCGCCGCGTGGGCGACCTGGAGCGATGCGCGTCATATCTGCTTCAGCTGGATTGATGCCATAATTTTGTGGTGCATAAGGGGCAAAAGATCCGCGAGCGTTTTCTGGAATTAAATTTAACCTATTTCTTGGTGTGCGTTCATTTGATGTATTGTCGGTTGGACCGAT
>NZ_CBFIEP010000151.1:0-23884 GCF_965661635.1 Pseudemcibacter sp.
TTCATAAAAACTTGCTGAACGATAGGAACCAATTCTTTTTTGCGTTGCACCCTACTCGTGTTATTTTCATATTCTGGGTTATTTGCCAATTCATCAAGGCCAAAGCTTTCGCAAAATTTACGCCATTGCGTATCTGATACAACTCCAACAAAAAGTTGCTCATTATCCTTTGTGTTAAACACCTGATAAATTGCCCAAGCTGAAACACGTACAGGCATCGGCGCTGCTGCTTTTCCGGTTACAGAATATTGTGCCATATGTTGCCCCATGAGAAAAACAGTACTTTCATATAATGAACTTTGTACTCTTTGACCTTTGCCCGTTTTCTCACGCTGCTTTAATGCAGCTAAAATTCCAATAACGCCAAACATGCCACCCATTACATCAATAACACTTGCGCCCGCTCTACTTGGTTTACCGGGCTCACCCGTCATATAAGCCAGCCCACCCATCATTTGAGCCACTTCATCAAGGGCCGTTCTATGGGCATATGGCCCTTCTAAGAACCCTTTCTCAGAACAATAAATAAGTTGGTCATTAATTTCATTAAGCTGGTCATATCCTAAACCTAGCTTATCCATTGCACCTGGTCGGAAATTTTCAATCATCACATCCGTATCAGCAATTAACTTGTGCGCCACCGCAAGTCCTTCTTCAGACTTTAAATTTAACGTAATACTTTTTTTATTTCGATTATACATTGGGAAATAACCAGACCCAGAACCCACCAATCTTCGTGTATTGTCGCCACCGATTGGTTCAACTTTAATAACATCTGCACCCAAATCCGCAAGAATGACACCCACTGTTGGCCCCATAACCATGTGGGTGAATTCAATTATTTTAACACCCTCTAATGGTAAACCATGTTCATCAGACATCATTTTTCCTAAATTGAATTAAATATCATTTTGTTATATCATTATATCATTTATTTATATATTTTATTAAGGGCATGATCAATAAAAATAGTCACCTATTTTGACAAGAAAGACTGAAAATGAAAAATAAAAATTTTATTGAGATAAGTGAGGTCGGACCGCGTGATGGCCTCCAGAGCATAAAAACAATTATGCCGCTAAAAGCCAAGAAGAAATGGATATCCGCCGCCGCAGATGCGGGTGTGCCTGAAATCGAGGTTGGTTCATTTGTCCCTGCTCAATTATTACCGCAATTGGCTGACACCGCTGAACTAGTTGCACATGCATTGACCATTCCGAATTTAACCGTTGCCGTTTTGGTTCCAAATCTAAAAGGAGCAGAAAACGCAATTAAAGCCGGGGCTCATAAAATAACCATTCCTCTTTCTGCAAGCGAAACACATAGTCTAAAAAATGTGAACCGCACTCACGCTCAAATGATTGAGGAAGTAAAAAATATTGTCGCCCTGATAAAAACAATGCCATCCGACAAAAAACCAAAATTTGAAGGTGGTATTTCAACGGCATTTGGATGCACGCTTGAGGGTAAAGTTTCAAAAAGTAAGATTATAGAAATCGCTTATGCATTAATGGATGCGGGTTGTAATGAAGTTGGTCTTTCCGATACGACAGGATATGCCACACCAAACCATATTATCAAACTGGTTAAAGCCGTTAAAAGTGAAATCGGTGAACAGAATTTAACTGGATTACATCTTCATAATACCCGCGGACTTGGGCTTGCAAATGTTGTCGCGGCTCTCGATCACGGCATCACCACTTTCGATGCAAGTCTTGGCGGCATCGGTGGTTGTCCATTCGCCCCGGGTGCAAGCGGGAATATTGTTACAGAAGATTTAGTCTTCATGGTAAATTCTATGGGTTATGAAACAGGTATCGATATTGAGAAATTATTACACGTAAGAGAAATCGTTAAAAAGGCTTTATCAGAAGAAACTTTATATGGTTTCCTTCCAGAAGCCGGCATGCCTAAAGGAGAGTATTATGGTGAGTGACAATCAAAAAAAGACATCTGTTTACAGTTGTACACGCCATTGACCATTTAGACGAAGGTGTTAAGAAAACTCGCGACGAATTATTAATGGTTCATAGTGATTATGTCGTCAGTATTATGGATAAGATTATTGTTGCCGGGCCAATGTTCGCTGATGACAATAAAACAATAGTGGGATCAATTCTGATCTATAAGACAGACGACAAAAGTGAAGCCGAAAATTTACTTAAGGGTGACCCTTATTATTCTGCTGACATCTGGGACAAAATATCCATAAACACGTTTCGTGGTGCGGTTGGTGATGTTGTTGGCGGCAAGGCCTTTTAAAAAAAAGGACGCCCCTTATTTAAAAGAGGCGCCACAGTATTAGGCAGCATGTAATTCTTTAAAAAGGTTTTGTAACCCCTAAGAAGGCCATCGAAATAATACTAACCCAGTAAATATAAGCGCATTTACGACCCAACGCTAATGTGTCCGTGAAAATCGCCTCGATTTCCGGATTAGAACCTTCATCGCGTAATCTGTGAAACGCAACAGCCCAGCCTTTCATAATTATTCTAAGTGCCAAGCCGATGATTAAAATAAATCCGAAGAATACAAGTTTCGTTGCGAACCAATATTGTCCGTAAACTTCCATTCCAGTGCCTAAAACTTCACCTGTGTAAAGCGTATAGCCGCCTAAAAACCAAAGGCCAGGAATAACAATGTAGCGAATTTTATCGTCAAATTCTGTAATCTTAATACCGAGCTGTGTTCCACGGTTTTTAAATGCCGCAAAAATTAAACACCACCAAAGTGCTGTTGCGACCCAGACGATCGGAACCCAAATGCCCGTCACCGGTGATAAGCCTAAATTATCGGCCATATGGAACCCAACAGGCAGCAGCCAAATAATTGCGGAACGCGGTAATATATCGATACGGTACGCCGTTTCCATATGCCGCATACGATCTTCAAAACTTAATTTTGCATTAGCGACATTTGTCGAAGCATTGAATACCCCCCATTCACCGCCCAACCAATATGCTGCAAATATTACATGTAACCACCTGAGTACATCATGCATCATTATATCCATATCAATATTCCTTATTGTTTTAAATTTTCTCTAGCATTCACATTTAAACTGAATAACACATTGATAAATGTCACACCCGACATTGCTAGGTTAGAAATACCCTTATTTGATCAATGAATTCAGCGGGACAATTTTCAAACAAATCCGCTTGAATATGCGGCATTTCAATCACTTCTGCATTTTTGAATAAACCCGCCGCTGCTCTTGAACTTGCTGCAAGCATTTCATCTGGAATTGGAATGAGAACAGGTTTTTCTATTAATGAGAGACTATTTTCAATATCATAATCAAATACAGCCATAAAACCCCAGTTAGATTTAAGACCAGCTCTCATCACTTCCGCAAACATTTCAATTTTGCGCTCATTATTCCAGCCCTCTTTCTCACTCTCTAAGCCCTCATTCCATTTATTTGCAAGGAAACCTTTGTCTTCAAAATACGGACGCGGTGTTTCATAGTTTTTACGGAATGCTGATCTTTTATCTTTTGGAACTAATGGAATACCAGGAAGTATAAGCTTGCGAATCTTATCTGGTAATATATTTGTAAGTTCTGCCGCAATTAGAACGCCAGTATGAAATCCTAAAAGATCGACTTGCTCATAGCCCAAACTATTCACTAACTCCACCATTGCTTTTGTAATTTCTTCGATGGAAGCTGGATTAGCTGGTGCTGATGATCCACCATACCCTGGTGTATCAGGACAAATGACTATCCTGTCAGAGGATATCTTCTGTTGGAATTTCTCATAATACCTTCCTGAATAAGGGGAAATATGGAAACATATCAATGGCACATTTTTTTCATTTTCCCCTTGTTGGTAATAATGAAGTTGACCAAATTGACAGTCGATATAATGAGCGGTTCTAGGCATATTATTTCCTTAGTTTTCCTGAGGGATCATTTCATACATTTCAACCCTAATACCATTCGGGTCAAACGCAGAAAAAGACATAGATCGCCCTGTAGCGCTAGGAGAAAGTGGGGTAACGATTTGAATACCATTATCGACTAGAGATTTATAAATCTTTTTAATATTTTGAACTCTATGAACCATCGTTGTCTCACCATGAACGGCTTTTATACTATCCATTACTCTGTTATATTCATGGAGTATCACTTTTAATTTCTACGAGTGCTAACCCACCAGCGAAACTTCCCAGTTCCGTATATTCTGGCTTCGGGCTTAAATAAACGATACGCGTGTCTATTTCCTGATCAATACCAAGTGTATCCTTTGATTTTCCAGGTGTCACAGGGCTATCAGACCGATTGATGAACCCCATATATTCCGTATAAAATTTCAAAGACGCTTCCATGTCTTTCACATATATTGCCGCATTAGTCATAAAAGATTGAACGGGAATATCTTCCTGAGCATTTACTATGTTTGCTGAAAATAACATGATGGTTGCGAGAAAATATGAAATTGCACGGTTAATAATTTTGATCATTATATCTGTCCTTGATTGAATATACCCTACACTTCTTATTGAATATTTTTAAAGCAATAAACGCAATGATATTTGTCACCGACTTGCAGTTACCATCCACCTAAGATAACGTCAAAAGTCCTGGAGAGTAATAATGCAGAATTTAATAAATAACCAATGGCGCATTGCTGCAAGACCTGATGGTAATGTCAAAATAACCGATTTTGAATTTCATCAAGAACAAGTCGCTACTCTTAATGATGGGGAATTTTTATTAAGAACGCATTATTTAAACCTCGCCCCGGTAATGCGTATGTATATGCAAGGAATTTCAGCCGCAGGTGAAAAACCACTTTCCATAGGTGACGTCATTCACGGACGTGGCGTTGGTCAAGTCATCGATAGCAAGCATCCCGATTATCAAGTTGGTGATGTCGTTCAAGGGCAAATCGGCTGGCAAACATATAAAATTTCTAAAGGCACGAAACGAGAGCGTTTTTATAAAATGCCTCAAAGAGGTCTTTCCTATTCATTAGGTGTCAGTCAATTGGGCATGACAGGATTTAGTGCATATTGTGGTTTTGTAAAATGTGGCTTTCCAAAAGCCGGCGACACCGTACTTGTCTCTGGTGCTGGCGGTGGTGTCGGATCCATTGTTACCCAAATAGCAAAAATATTAGGATGTACTGTTATTGGTATCGCTGGCGGTAAAGAAAAATGTGATTTCGTAAAATCACTGGGGGCAGACAGTGTCATAGATTATAAAAATGAAGACGTCGCCAATAGAGTTAATGAATTAGCAAGTGATGGATTAGACATATATTTCGACAATGTTGGCGGTGAAACTCTGGTCGCAGCATTGAATAACTTAGCCATGAATTCTCGGATAGTGTTATGCGGTTCAATATCAGAATACATGTTAGATGAGCCGTTCGGCCCTAGCAATTATACCAACCTTAGATCAACGAATTCTTCGATGAATGGTTTTTTTGTCTATAACCATGAAGCTGATTTTTCCGAGGCAGAAGAAAAAATAGCTAAATGGATTAAAGACGGCCTTATAAAAGTAAAAGAGGATATAACGATAGGGTTTGAAAATATGCCATATGGCCTTCAAAATTTATACAGTGGCAAAAACCGTGGTGTCGCTCTTTGTAAGATACTAGATGATTCAGAACTGATATTTGATTAAGATAGAGAAAATGCAGGAAGGAAATTAAGAATGCCACAACCAGACCATGTTATGTATCTGAAAGTTCCCGATTTCGATAGTCTTGATGATGATGTCAAAAAATATCTTAATATTTGTAAAGAGAAACTAGGCATTATTCCTAACGTACTGCTAACCTATACATTTAATCAAAATAAGTTTCGTACATTTAGCCGCATGTATAATGAAGTAGTGTTGGGCACTTCTGGTTTATCTGTCCTTGAACGGGAAATGATTGCTGTGGTCGTCTCATCCTGCAACAAATGCTATTATTGTCTTGTGGCACATGGGCAGGCCGTGCGTGAACTTGCTGATGATCCTGAACTAGGAGAGTTACTTGTTATGAATTGGCGCGCTGCCGGTCTAGAGGGGCGACATTTCGCAATGCTAGAATATGCTGAAAAGTTAACAAAAACGCCCGAACTAATATCAAACGAAGACACTTTTAAGTTAACAGAAGCAGGTTTTTCAGAAGCTGATTTATTTGACATTGCTGATGTAGCGGCCTTTTTTAATTACACCAACCGCATGGCCTTAAGCCTTGATATGATGCCAAATATTGAATATCACTCAAAAAATCGATAATTCGGATGATGGGACAGTCTTATTGTGACACAAGAGAGCCAAAATACATCAATGTCTAAACAAGATAATCCTGACGAAAATCAAAACCATCTTCACAGATTAGTTGCTGATAGTCCCATGAGTACAATACAAGTCATCGTGGTCGTAATGTGTTTTATTCTCAATATGATAGATGGCATGGATATTCTTGTGGTGTCTTTTACGGCCACCAAACTAGAAACAGAGTGGGGTCTTTCAAAAACGGAACTGGGATATATTTTTAGTGTTGGCCTAATTGGGATGATGATTGGGTGTCTTTTACTCGCTCCTATCGCGGACAAAATTGGCCGTGCAAAAATGATCATGTTTTCCATGTCGCTCGTCGCGATCAGTATGCTAACGACTGCCGTAATTGATAGTTATGGTTTGATGTTAATTTTAAGACTGATGACAGGTATTGGTATCGGCTGTCTTCTGCCTACCATGGCGGCAATGGCAACCGAGTTCTCCAACGACAAAAGACGCGATTTTAATGTTGCCTTTTTTCAAGCAGGCTGGCCTATTGGTGCTATTTTAACTGGTCTTTTTGTGTCGTGGGTGGTTCCGCTTTATGGATGGCGTGCCGCTTATCTTATGGCCGGTTGTTTTTCTCTCGCGATGATACCATTGATTTATTTCTTTATGCCTGAATCATTAGAATTTCTCGCAAAGAAACAACCAAAAAATGCTTTGAAAATGATCAACATTTTACTTAAATCCATGGGGCATGCTGCTTTAGAAATCTTGCCGGAAAAACCAAACAAAAAAACCGCATCAATTCAAGTAACGGCTTTATTCAGTAATAATTTAAAACTTTCCACTCTTTTACTTTGGTCAGGTGTCTTCTTTTCATTTATGACGCTCTATACGCTCATCAGCTGGATACCGAATATTGCTACAACGACCGGAATGCCTTTTGAACTCGCGACTTATGCTGGAACTGTATTAAACCTTGGTGCTTTTGCAGGGACTGTCGGCATAGGTTATTTAGCAGCGCACATGGGATTAAATCGTTTGATTTTTTTATATATGACCGGTGGTTTTATATTAATGTCACTCTACGCTAATCTTAATATGGGTTACTTCATCATGTTTTTATTAATCCTCTTAATTGGCTTTACCGTTCAGGGTGGCATGACAGGATTTTACCCTGCAGCCGCGAGAGTTTATCCATTAAATATAAGAACGACAGGGATCGGGTGGGCAATGGGCATTGGCCGAACCGGTGCCATCGCAGGGCCCGCATTATTCGGTATTATTTTTGATGCAGGTGTATCTATTCAAATGCTATTTATTATTTTTTCCGTCCCCCTTTTCATTGCAGGAATAAACGCGTTTCTTATCCCTTCTTCCTTTTTTAAGAATAATTAGAAAGCGAGAATATGCGCAATCACATTATGAAAACATTTTTTACTGTAATTATTATCACCGTTTTTCAATCATTATCGTTACGAGCGTACGCTGATACTTCTACCACCGTTAAACCAATAACAACCAATCCGTGGCAAGAAGTCGTCGTCAGCACTTATGATATCGATGAAGCTGCGCGCTTTTTTCTTGAGATCGCCGAATATGAGATGATCTGGCGTGGTGAAGAAGATAAAGCATTTTTAAATCACTTAGGATTAGATAAGAATACCACCGCACAATCAATGGTATTAAAAGCAAAAGGCACAAAATTTGGCTATATCCGATTGATTGAAATAAAAGGCCAAAAGCAAACCCCGATTAGGCCAGGTGCTCGTCCGTGGGATACTGGTTGCTATACAAGCATTATGATGAGGGCCAGCAACCTAGAACAAATTTATGATGATGCAATTCGAATGAGTTGGTGGACAGAAACACCGATAACAGATCTGGAATTTGGTCCTTCAAAATTAAAGATTGTTATTTTTAAAGGGCCCCAAGGATTACAAATTGAAGCATATGAAAGACTTTCACCACCGCTTCCAGAAAGCTTTCCAAAATTTGACCGATTATCTCTTCCGTTTAATATTATGCAAACAGTAAAAAACAGAGAAAACTCACGAAAATTCTTCATCGATATGCTTGGTTTTGATACCTTCTTTTACGGCAATGAGCCGACGGTTGCTAAAGAAGCAGCACAAATGCCCTTGGGAATTCCTATTAATTTAACAACGACATCGCGATATCAAGCAGGAATTCTTTATCCTCAGAAAAGCGAAGTAGGAAGAGTGGAGCTGGTAGAGTTTATGGATCTGGAGGGAGAAGATTATGCAGCGAATTGCCATGCGCCGAACTTCGGCATTCTTTCTATTAAATTTCCTGTTGCATCAGCCAAATTAGCAAAACAAGAATTAATAAACCGCGGACTTTCAGATAATCCTGAGATTTCAAAGATCACAATTGCTCCTTACGGGGACATAAATATCTTTTCTATCAAGACACCTGACGGCGCTAATATTGAGTTTTATTCTATTGAAAAATAATTTAGTGACAATTACTCATGCATTCAAACGGTTTAATATTTCCAATAAAAGCATTCATGAATAACAAGGCATAAACGGCCCAAACCCAAATTCTTGTCCGGTTCATAGTTTTTAAAAGAGGCACTTCTGTTTCATCAGATGATCCTTCCGATAATAACCTGCCTAGATGCCCCCCTACAGGCTTAAAAGTGACATCAATCATAATCGCAGCCGCAAAAATAAGCCCAAACAAAAACGCCTTACTTGCAAGCCATGCCGGCATTAACGGCTCTCCTGTAACGAAAGAAGTAACGCCTAATCCTAAATAAAATATGGTGAGTAATATTTTAAGAACAAATTCAATTTTTCTATCCCGCGTCGCACGTGTTGTTTGATCATGAATATGCGCATCCCAAGCGAGCCATAACCAAAACCCGCCAATTATCCAAGCCAATAATAGCCACCAAGTCGTTAGTGCCCAATAATCACCGACAGCCAACATAGAAATTGTAATAGGCACCATAAGAGCCCAAGCTGAACGAGGCACCATGTCCAAATTAACAAGTAATTGAAGCAATACCATTCTTTGTGAAAGATCATATTTTTCACGTTTGCGAAAATGTTGGCCCAACAAAAATACACCAACATCCGCACCAAGCCATAAAACGAAGAGCAATAAATGAATAAACACAAGAATTTGATAAGTGGAGGAATATAAGTTTTCTTCCATCGGTCACTCCTAAAATTTGCTAAATACCATAAGCTTTAATTAAACAATAAATCTACCCATAGAGAAGTATCCTCTGGCAATTCTATAGTTACATGTTGAGTTTTTAGAGAATGAGTAACTTTCAATTTATCTGGGTAATTAGCACTATACGCCATTCGAATTGTTGATTTTGAGTTTTGAATTTTCTCATCCCACTTATAACGTGTTTTAATTAATTCGAGGTCTTTTTGAATATATACCGTTCTAAAAATATTTACCGCTTTTTCATGAAGATATGATGGATTAAGGTTTGGGTCGCTATGTAATATATTTTCACGGTTATGGATATTCCATGGATAATATAATTCACTATCTCGTGCCATCGCCCATATTGTTGGAATGTGTGAACCATCAATTTTCGGCAATATCTGATTATTGTCGAACTTCATGGAATCATTAATCGGAATGAGATCAAAAATACTTATATTTTCAACATTCAAAATGTCTGATAATTCAAACGCGACTATCGCCCCCGAACCAAAAGCAATTATATCAAATGCATCTATGTTTAATTCATTAAACATTTCCACTAACGGTTTTGTAAAATCATTAATTGATAAATTTTCTGTCAAAGGAGAACTGTCCCCATGGCCAGGCAGATCAGCGATAAATATAGGGCGGTCTTTAAACTCAATTTTTGGTATAGTATTTATAGAAGCCCCTAAATCATGAATAATGATAACAGGTTTCTTTTCAGTACGGTTATTATGGAGATAATTTACCGACACATCCTTACCGTTATAAACATATCGCCTTAATTTCTTTTTATCACTTTGAATACTTACTTTTTCAGTCAGCACAGGATCCTGAAGATATAATTCCTTTAACGCATCAAGCTGGACTTGATATCTTTCATCAAGAGTAGGCCCAGCATTTAAAACTTGGAAATTATCAGCTAATCCTTTTTCAATAAGCGCATCAGTTGCACTAAGAAGAATACTACCTTGCCAACGCAATATTGTTGTAGGAACTTTTACATCAATTATATGCCCAACATGCTCAGTTTTTAACGCAGCCATATAAGCTTTTGCATAAGTTTCACCCGCACTTAGATATCGAAGAAAAATAGTATGAATGGCTTCTGCAGAAGGTAAATCAATATTAATTTTATCTTGTGCTTTTGAGCTATTCCATGGGAAAGAAACATAAAGATGGCGACACATATCCCAATAAGTAAGTAGATGACCACCATCTCGCTTTGCATCGACAAGCGGGAAATATCCATCCATCGTGTTCTCTATTTCCTCTTGTGTGAAATGGCCATTGGTATCCAGCATTAATAGTAAAATACGGTCTGGAAACCTTTTTGCGAGCTCAATTCCAATTTGCCCACCGGTTGCAGATCCATATAAACAAAACTTATCTATTCCAAGATTGGTAATAGCTTCCATTATTGGTCCGACATAATCACCAATTTCTGGAATTTCCACGTCAATATCATCTGATAGACCATATCCTGGCGTATCTAACGCGAAACATTGACAATATTCTGAGAACTTAGAAATAGCAGGAATAAGAGTTTCTGAATTTTGTGGCGACGGATGAAGCATCACCAAAGGAGCGCCCTTGCCCGCGGTGCGATAATGAACTTGATTACCATTATTCAATGATACAAAAGCGCGCTTTATACTCATTTAGCTATTAATCTTTCTATTTCATCATGGAGGGTAGCGTTAAATTGAACTGGCTTTTCCATCATGACGAAATGTCCCGTTTCCGGAATAATGATGACATTGTGATTGCCATGCACTTGCTCGAGTACCTCTATTTTCGTTGGGTCTTCTGGGGCATTTATAAGTGTGAGCGGAATATTAGCGATTTTACGAACTGCGCGCGGCGTATTATAACTTAAAAGCCCAGCGCCAGCGCTAAGGGCAATTTTTGGATCTGCTGACGCCATATCACTTAAAACTCTATTGACTAACAATGGTGAAGAAGTTTCAATGAAAAATGAATTTCGCACAAATGAAGCAATACTATTCTTAAAATCATCCTTAAATGGAACCCAGGCATTTCTTGCTGCATCAAGTGACATCGGTTCAGCGCCCACATTTTTTAATGTATCAATACCGATAACCGCTTTTACACGGTCACCTAATTTGCTTGCTGCGTCAACAGCCACTGGACCACCCATGGAGTGACCTACTAAGATAATGTTTTCGCTATCTAATTGATCTAATACGCTTAAAACATCATCGCCGAAACTTTCAATGGTGTAATCTGTCCTCATCACATTTGATGCACCATGTCCACCAAGATCAATAGTCACGACATGATAGTTTTGGCTGAAAAAATCTAGTTGTTCGGACCAATAAGAACTATCGCATGACCACCCATGCACAAAAACAAGCGTTAAATCACCCTCCCCATAAGTTTGAAAAGCAATATTCTTATTCGTTTTCAGAAGAGTTTTTACGTTTAATTTAATCAGCGGAAACAAAGCAACAGCGCTCGCCGTCACAAGTAGGCGCCTTCTCGTAAAAGAACCTAAGTGTTTATTTTGGTCGATATTAAAAAAATTAAATCCCATCTATACATTATTATCCATATGCAATCTAAAGTCAGTGATAAATGTCATAAAGTGAATTTCAAATTCAATTGTCTTTCAACGGCTTCACTATTGAGACGTGACTGAATTAAGATATGCAATTAAAGCTTTTCTATCTCGCTCTTTCGGCAAACCCACAAATGCCATTTTGGTATTCGGCATAAAATCAGTCGGTTTTGTGATGAATGTTTCAAGTGTGTCATGTGACCAAACTACATCCGCATTTGTCATGGCATCAGAATAAATAAATCCTTCTTTTGAGGCTATTTGGGAGCCAAATAAACCATATAAATTAGGGCCAACCTTATGAGCGCCACCCTGCTCAACTGAATGGCAAGAACGGCACCTTAAGAACATTAGTTTACCGCGCTTAATTAGCGCTTGTTCATCTAATTCTTGTGAACTTGCGATTGAGAAGACCCCAAATGTAAGTGATAAAGCTGTAAGCATAAATATAAATAAGTCAACCCGAATGTATGAGTATGGCGTATGCTCTGTTTTGGGGTAAAGGTTTCATCCGTCGTTACTTGATCTTCCGATATGAGCGGGTTTTTCGCTGTGATCTTATCATACCCGTAATTGAAACGAATTTTATCCTTTAACTCCACCGCAAACGTAGGGTTGGATAAAGAAAATAATAAGGCCAAAAGAAGGAGTTTAAATATTACTTTTTGAAGCTCTGAGAATATATTTCTCACACAATAGTTGTTAGGTGTAAAGTAAAATTTATGCATCATCAAAGCTTGAAAAATATTAAAATTAAATAATCTTGAGTTATGTAAAAAGTAAACAAATAGAAGTATTTATGATTATAAGTAAGACTATAAATGTCTTATTGAATAACAATGTTCAATTCAAGCAAAGATATTTGCAGAAATTTATTTCTTTTAATCTTTGGGGGAAATGGTGGGCCTGGTAGGACTCGAACCTACGACCGAACCGTTATGAGCGGTTTGCTCTAACCAACTGAGCTACAGGCCCCCTTCGCGATTTGGAAATGCTTACCTAGCAGATTATAAATTAATTGCCTAGAGAAGAAATTCATTGATCGCGATTTTTTTTAAGCCCGTCATATAAACGGGCTTAAAATATTACTTATCCAAGAAACTACGAAGCTTTCGTGACCTGCTAGGATGTTTTAATTTACGAAGTGCTTTTGCTTCGATCTGCCTGATCCGTTCACGTGTTACAGAGAACTGCTGTCCGACTTCTTCTAACGTGTGGTCAGTATTCATACCAATACCAAATCGCATACGAAGAACCCGTTCTTCACGTGGTGTCAGGGACGCAAGAACACGCGTCGTCGTATCACGTAAGTTTGTCTGAATAGCACTATCAACCGGAAGTATCGCATTTTTATCTTCAATGAAATCACCTAAATGACTGTCTTCTTCATCGCCGATAGGCGTTTCAAGCGAGATCGGCTCTTTGGCGATCTTCATAACTTTACGTACTTTTTCAAGTGGCATTGAAAGACGTGCGGCGAGTTCCTCTGGCGTTGCTTCACGGCCTATTTCATGCATCATCTGGCGACCTGTACGCACCAACTTATTGATGGTTTCAATCATATGAACCGGTATACGAATTGTACGGGCTTGGTCCGCAATTGAACGCGTTATAGCCTGTCTAATCCACCATGTCGCATAAGTCGAAAATTTATATCCGCGACGGTATTCAAACTTATCCACCGCTTTCATCAAGCCAATATTACCTTCTTGGATAAGATCAAGGAATTGAAGTCCACGGTTCGTGTATTTTTTCGCAATAGAAATTACGAGCCTAAGGTTCGCTTCAACCATTTCTTTTTTAGCGATACGCGCTTCTTTTTCACCTTTTTGAACTTTATTTACTATGACACGGAATTCAGAAACATTAAGACCTACGTCTCTTGCAATTTCCTTAACCTGATCGCGCATATTTTGGATAATATCTGCTTCGTTTGAAATGAAACTATCCCAGCCTTTGCCTTTTTCTTTGCCCATGGTTTTAACCCAATCAGGCTCGAGCTCACGTTCCCAGTAATTCTCAAGATACGATTTACGACTAACTTTATAACGTTCCGCAAGACGGAGCATTTTTCCTTCAAGTCCCATTAGGCGCTTACTTGAGGAATAAAGTTGCTCAAGTAATGCTTCAATCCGATTATTATTAAGACGAAGGTTATTTACCATTACAATGAGGTCATCGCTCAGTTTGCGGTAACGCTTTTCTTGCGCCGGTGTTAATTGGACGTTTCCAATATTTGATTCGTGACGCAAATCTTGAAGTTTGGAGAACTTTTTATAAATTTTACGAATTTCAGCAAATATCTCCATCACCCGAGGATGAAGCGCTTCTTCCATAGTAGCAAGTGACATTGTGACGCCTTCATCATCGTCGTCGTCATCATCGTCATCATCGGCTGTTTCTTCTACACCTTCATCTGCTTCACTTTTATCTTCGTTATCATCCTTATTTTCAAGAGCATCTTTATCATCGCTGTCGGCAACGTCATCAGCCTCTTCATCCTTTGAATCCGCAGCAGGAACAGCATCTGTTTCTTGTGTTGGATCATTCCCATACATTGCATCAAGGTCAATGACATCACGCAGCAGAATTTCTTCTTCTTCGAGCATTTCGCCCCAAGCAGCCAAAGCGTTAAATGTTAGCGGACTATCACAAAGTCCGGAAATCATCGTTTCACGACCGGCTTCAATACGTTTAGCAATTGCGATTTCACCTTCACGCGAAAGAAGCTCAACACTTCCCATTTCACGCAGATACATTCTCACAGGATCATCAGTTCTGTCAGCAGGCGCTTTTGTCTCAGGCTTAGTTTCCACGGCCTTTTTTGCAGCTGGCTTTGCATCTTCTTCAGAACCTTCACCAGCTTCATCCGCATCGGCATTATCAATAACGTTAATACCCATTTCCGATAACATCGTCATAACGTCTTCTATTTGCTCAGATGACATTTGATCTTGCGGCAGTGCTTCATTAAGAGCGTCATAGGTGATATATCCGCGCTTTTTAGCTGCGGCGATCATCTTTTTTACGGCATCTTGACTATCAACTACTGGTGCGTCTGCGACTTCTGTCGTCTTATCTGACTTCTTGGCTTTTTCCGCCATGTATAAACCTCAAATAATTTTAAACACTATAAAATTGTTAAGTTCAAAAAGATGTTCTCATCAATCTGATACTTCAGTTAATTTTTTTAGGCTTGCTGAATGCTCTTCTTTCAGTGCTTGCAAGCGCGCATAATCTTCTTCATTTAAATCCTTTGAACCATATGAAGCAATCTCCTGCTCCAACTTTGCAAGTTGGAAA
Organism: Pseudemcibacter sp.; assembly: GCF_965661635.1. Taxonomy (NCBI): domain Bacteria; kingdom Pseudomonadati; phylum Pseudomonadota; class Alphaproteobacteria; order Emcibacterales; family Emcibacteraceae; genus Pseudemcibacter; species Pseudemcibacter sp. The sequence goes on from NZ_CBFIEP010000151.1 coordinate 15,315, forward strand.
AGTTCAATAGAATGCTTCCATGTTTCTTCCGTTTCTTCACGAGAAGATTTTGACCCAGTAAAATTCTGGGCTGTCAACACGCCTTGCCTGAATATGATTTCTATAGCCTGGCCCAAACCTGCTTCTAACATTTGGTGTCTCAGGCGGTCTTTTTCAAGGTCCGAGTCGCGACTAGCTATACGTATGATTTCATTACGGACTTTGTCAAGCTCTTCCGATTCGAATTCGAAGGTTGCAAACTGCTCTTCGTGCTGTTCTAAAAGCCAAGGATGCTCTAAAACCGTTAGTATGATTAGCCTTTCCCGATCTAACAATGAAGAATTATTAGATTTACCTATTTTTGTTTTATTTAGGTTTCCAATGCTTTTTTCTTCTTTACCTCTAGAAAAGCCTCTTTTTTGATTAAAGCCTCTATCCCAGTTTTTCTGCTGATTCTCTCTATTTTGCTGATTGAAAGACTGATCATGCAAATTTATCTCTGGAACAAAGTCGCCGCCAAACAGGTTTTTTAATCGACGCCCAAAGTCATTTTCATAATACCCACGGATTTTTTGATCTTGAATATCATTCAAAACGCGGGCTATTTTTTGCTCCAGACCAGCCCTTTGTTCTGGTGTGTTATGGTCGCCCTCACTAATCAATTCTTCCCATAGCACCAATGCTAACGGCTTTCCTTCAGAAAGAAGATTTTCAAAGGCATTTGCCCCTTGCCCTGCTACATAACTGTCAGGATCTTCTCCTTCAGGTAGATAGACAAACTTCAAAGAATGCCCTGGCTTTAAAAGCGGCAATGAACGATCAACCACACGAATGGCTGCACGCTGTCCTGCTTTATCTCCATCAAAACACATCATCGGTTCGGGGGTGAGCCGCCACATTTCTCTAATTTGATCTTCGGTGACCGCCGTACCGAGCGGGGCCACCCCTTCAGGAAATCCGGCCTGCGCAAGACCAATGACATCCATGTAGCCTTCTGCAACTAAGAGCCGTCCCTTTTCAAAGGCTGCTTTTCTAGCGCCACTTAAGTTATAAAGTAATCGCCCTTTATGAAATAATGGTGTTTCTGGTGAATTTAGGTATTTTGCTTTTGCTTGTGATGAAAGTGCCCTTCCACCGAAAGCAACAACTCGCCCTTGACGGTCCGTAATGGGGAACATAATGCGGTGACGAAAACGATCATAACTTTCAGCACCGTCATCTGGTTTAATTAGCATTCCCGCTTCAATAAGCATTTCTTCTGTAATTTCATCACGTGCAAGCATTGCTTCTTTAAGAGCATTTTTGCTATTTGGCGCAAATCCTAATCTAAATTTTTTGACCGTTTCTTTTGTAAGGCCCCTTTGTTTGATATATGAGCGGCCTTCTGCGCCGGCCTGCGCCACCAATTGACTTTCAAACCAATGCGTGACCGCTTCCATCACATCATAAAGTGATTTTTTCACTTTCGCTTTTTTCTGATCATATGGGGTTTGTTTGGGAATTTCTAGACCTGCCTGTCCAGCAAGCCGCTCAACTGTCTCAGGGAAAGAAAGGCCCTCAGTCTCCAATGTAAAATTAATGACATCGCCATGTGCCCCACATCCAAAACAATGGTAAAAACCTTTTTCATCATTTACCGTAAAAGAAGGGGTTTTCTCATTATGGAATGGGCATAGGCCAGTATGCTCGCGTCCCTTACGTGTTAAGCGCACTTTTCGACCGACGACGTCGCTAACAGGCAGTCGATTTCTTATTTCTTCAAGAAAATCTGGCGTAAATCCCATAATGGTACTTTAAATTCTAATAAAATGAATATCTAACATTAAATTAGATAATGACGTGTTCCAGTCAAGCCTTATGATAATAAATCTTTAGTAAGCGCACTTGCTTTTGAAAAATCCATTTGGCCAGAATAATTACCCTTTAACATGGCCATAATCTTACCGATATCTTTAAGTCCTGATGCTCCGGTTTCATCAATAGCTGCTTTAACCGCTGTCTCAACTTCTGCATCATCCAATTGACGTGGTAAAAACTCGCTAATAATTTCGATCTCATCACTCTCTTGTTTAGCAAGTTCATCACGTCCAGCTTCCTGATAAGCTTTACAGCTTTCGTGACGTTGCTTAACCATTTTGGAGAGGATTTCAATAATTTCCGGATCGCCTACTTTACTATCCGATTCGGTACGAACTGAGATGTCCCTGTCTTTAATCGCAGCCATGATTAAACGTATGGTACTCAAGCGACGCTTATCTTTTGACCGCATGGCCTCTTTCATTGCTGTATTAAATTTTTCACGCAACATATTGTTTTATATCCTTATTTTACGAAAATGCCGACATATGACATCTCAAAGTCAGTCGGCTTTTAATTACAGGAAAGAGAGATACTAACCCAAAACTGTTAGAAATGCAACATCAAATTTTATTGTAAGTTATTGATTTTAAGGGATAATTTTTATTTGTAAATTACTTCTTATTTTCTTGACGCCCTTAAATCGATTGATTATGTTCCGGTCAATTTACGCATCGAATGGTCTAATAAGAAAGTTTGATCGTAAAAAATATAACCCAACAATTTATATAAAGTCTTTATGCCCATGACTGACACAGAAAACGCCCTTATCCCACCACACGAAAATATAACTGCCGTATTGGTGCTAGATGATGGATCTGTTTTTTGGGGATATGGTTTTGGTAAAGAAACCACAACCGTCGGAGAGGTATGCTTTAATACTTCCATGACCGGTTATCAGGAAATTTTAACTGACCCATCTTACGCTGGACAAATTATTAATTTCACATTCCCCCATATAGGTAACGTTGGCACGAACGCAGAAGATGAAGAAACCAAAACTTCTGCTGTCCGCGGTCTCGTTATTCGCCAAGATATAACAGAACCTTCTAACTTTCGCTCAGAACAGCATTTAAATGATTGGTGTCTTAAACAAAACCTCACCGGCATTGCCGGAATAGACACAAGAAAATTAACAAGATTTATCAGAAAAAATGGCGCTCCAAACGGCGTCATTTGTTTTAATAGCCAAGGTAAATTTGACATTCCTGCTTTACAGGCTCAAGCAAATGAATGGCCCGGCCTTAACGGAATGGATCTTGCTATTAAAGTGACTTGTAATGATACATATGATTGGACCACCACAAGGTGGACCTTAGAAAATGGCTACGGTGAACTTAATAACCCTAAAGCTCATGTCGTTGCTGTTGATTATGGCATCAAACATAACATTTTAAGATGCCTAGCGACAACAGGCGCCAAAGTTACAGTGGTATCAGCCACAACACCCGCCGAAGAGATTTTGAAACTTAACCCGGATGGTATCTTTTTATCAAATGGACCAGGTGATCCCGCAGCAACTGGTGAATACGCAATTCCGATCATTCAAAAATTGCTTGAAAGCGGTATTCCGCTATTCGGTATTTGTCTCGGACATCAAATGCTTGCCCTTGCTGTAGGTGCAAAAACCACAAAAATGCATCAAGGTCATCGTGGCGCAAACCACCCGGTAATGGATTTTAATACTAACAAGGTTGAAATCACCTCAATGAACCATGGTTTTATGGTTGATAAAGAGACATTACCAGAGGGTGTAAAATTAAGCCATATATCCCTTTTTGACCAGACATGTTGTGGTATTGAGCTTGAAGGCAAACCAGCCTTCTCAGTACAGCACCATCCGGAAGCAAGCCCCGGACCTCAAGACAGCCACTATCTTTTTGACCGCTTTATGGAAATGATTTTAGAAAATGCCTAAACGTACAGATATAAATTCCATTCTTATTATTGGTGCAGGCCCGATCGTAATTGGTCAGGCTTGCGAATTCGATTATTCCGGCACACAAGCCTGTAAGGCTCTTCGTGAAGAAGGTTACCGTGTGATCCTGGTAAACAGCAACCCGGCAACGATCATGACAGACCCTGATCTCGCCGACGCAACTTATGTAGAACCCATAACACCAGAGATGGTTGAAAAAATTATTATCAAAGAAAAACCTGATGCGATCTTGCCTACTATGGGCGGTCAAACAGGTCTTAATACTGCATTAGAACTTGATAAACATGGTATTCTTGAAAAATACAATGTGGAATTGATCGGTGCTAAAGTTGATGCCATCAATATGGCAGAAGATCGTCAACTTTTCAAAGATGCCATGAACAGACTAAATATCAACATGCCAAGAAGTCGTGTTGTGGGCTCAATTGAAGAAGCCCTTGATGCAATGGACTATATTAAACTTCCGATCATTATTCGCCCTAGCTTTACCATGGGTGGAAGCGGGGGCGGTATCGCTTATAATAAAGAAGAGTATATTGACATTGTAAAAGGAGGCTTAGACGCCTCACCAAGTTCAGAAATCTTGGTAGAACAGTCTATCTTAGGATGGAAAGAATTTGAAATGGAAGTGGTGCGAGACACCGCCGATAATTGCATTATTATTTGTGCCATTGAAAATTTTGATCCAATGGGTATTCATACTGGTGATAGCATCACGGTGGCGCCTGCCTTGACATTGACGGATAAAGAATATCAAATTATGCGTAATGCATCGATTGCTGTTCTTCGTGAAATAGGCGTCGAAACAGGTGGCTCTAACGTGCAATTCGCCGTTAATCCTGAAGACGGGGAATTGATCATCATTGAAATGAACCCTCGTGTTAGTAGGTCTTCAGCGCTTGCCTCTAAAGCAACAGGCTTCCCCATCGCCAAAGTTGCCGCAAAACTTGCCGTAGGATATACTCTTGATGAACTTTCTAATGAGATCACGGGGGTAACCCCATCCTCTTTTGAGCCAACTATAGATTATGTGGTAACAAAAATTCCACGTTTTACTTTTGAAAAATTCCCTGATGCAGCACCTACACTGACAACAGCCATGAAATCTGTTGGTGAAGCGATGTCCATAGGACGTAGTTTTCCAGAAAGCTTACAAAAAGCACTTAGATCTATGGAAACTGATCTAACCGGTCTCAACGAAATTGATGTGCCTGGATATGATCCTGAAATAGGTGATATTAATGCTGTAAGAGCTGCCCTTGCTGTCCCTTCTGCTGACAGGATACTTATTTTAGCGCAAGCCTTGCGCCTAGGATTAAGCACAGAAGAAATTCATTCAATTGCAAAATATGACCCATGGTTCATAGAACAAGTAAGGTTAATTATTGATGCTGAACAAAATGTCCGCGAAAATGGCCTGCCAACTGATAAAAATGAATTTATCAATCTAAAATCTCTAGGGATGTCAGATGAGCGATTAGCCGAACTTTCGGGATTAAAAGAAAGTGAAGTTTTAGATAAACGATATGCACTTGGAATTAAACCATCTTATAAACGCATTGATACTTGTGCCGCTGAGTTTGAATCACAAACACCATACCTTTATTCAAGCTATGAACGCGATGCAGCCGGCATTTCTGAATGTGAAGCGGAACCCACAAATGCCAAGAAAATTGTCATCTTAGGGGGCGGTCCGAACCGCATTGGGCAAGGTATCGAGTTTGATTACTGTTGTTGTCATGCCGCATTTGCATTGAGCGATCAAAATTATGAAACGATTATGGTGAACTGTAACCCTGAAACGGTATCTACAGATTACGATACGTCAGACAGGTTATACTTTGAGCCGTTAACGGCTGAAAATGTAATTGACCTCATTCGACGCGAGCAAGAAAACGGAGAAGTTATTGGCGTGATAGTGCAGTTTGGTGGTCAAACGCCTCTCAAACTTTCACACGCTTTAGAAGCTGCGAATATCCCAATACTTGGTACTTCACCAGACTCAATCGACCTTGCTGAGGATAGAGAAAGATTTCAAGAACTTGTCAATCAATTAGATCTGAAGCAACCGGAAAATGGTCTGGCGACAGAAACCGATCAAGCAATTAAAATTGCAGAAGGCATTGGATATCCAATTTTAATCCGTCCTTCTTATGTACTTGGTGGGCGCGCGATGGAAATCGTCTACGACACTGTCTCACTTAAAAGATATATGAAAGAAGCCGTTAGTGTTTCTTGGGATAGCCCGGTTCTCATTGATAAATATTTAGGCGGTGCAACAGAAATTGATGTTGATGCCATATGTGACGGCGAGGATGTCCATATCGCCGCTATTATGCAACATATTGAAGAAGCTGGCGTTCATTCTGGAGATAGTGCCTGTTCCTTGCCGCCATATTCTTTAAAAGAAAGCGTGATAGAAGACCTGGAAGCGCAAACCAGAAAACTGGCTCTTGCACTAAATGTTGTAGGATTAATGAATGTCCAATTCGCGGTTAAGGACGATGTTGTTTACTTGATTGAAGTTAATCCTCGCGCAAGCCGAACAGTACCATTTGTTGCAAAAGCCATTGGCGCACCTGTTGCAAAAATAGCAGCACGTGTTATGGCGGGTGAAAAATTAAAAGATTTTGATATCCCTAGTTATAAAACTGATCATTTTGCAGTAAAAGAAGCGGTGCTTCCATTTAATCGTTTCCCTGGTGTTGATATTTTGCTTGGCCCTGAAATGCGCTCAACTGGTGAAGTCATAGGCCTTGATAAAGATTTTCCGCGTGCATTCCTTAAGTCACAAATAGCGGCAAACACTCATTTACCACTTAAAGGAAATGTCTTTATTTCTGTAAAAAATAAAGACAAAGTCAAAATGGTAACACCCGCTAAAGAATTAGTTGAAATGGGATATACCGTACTAGCAACGGGAGGAACCGCGGACTTCTTAAAAGAAAATGGTGTTGAAGTGACGCGCATTAATAAGGTACTAGAAGGCCGCCCACACATAGTGGATGCCATTAAGAATGATGAAATTGATCTCATCTTCAATACGACAGAAGGCGCGCAATCTATCAAAGATAGTTATGAGCTTAGAAGAACGGCTCTTCTAGACAGTATACCTTATTACACGACATCAAGAGGTGCAATTTCTGCCATGGAAGCAATAAAAGTCTTGAAATCTTCAACGCTTGAAGTTAAACCCCTTCAGTCTTATTGATGAATTATTGAAATTTTAACAAAAAAAGATTTACAATCTACATTTGTATCAGGCGATCAAATGTGCCAATATTTTTTTGTTAAATAAAATATGAGATTTTAAAATGGTAGAAAAAGTTCCAATGACTGCTGGAGGCCATACAAGCCTCGAAGAAGAACTTAAAAACTTAAAGCATGTTAAAAGACCTGCAGTAATTAAAGCGATTGAAGAAGCACGCGCACATGGCGATCTTTCTGAAAACGCCGAATATCATGCCGCGAAAGAGCAACAGGGCATGATTGAAGGCCGCATTCAAATGATCGAAGATAAGCTTAGTCGCGCTGAAGTGATCGACCCAAAAGACTTGTCTGGTGATCGTGTCGTATTCGCATCAACCGTAACGATTGCCGATGAAGATGATGCCGAATCAACATATAAAATTGTTGGCGTCGATGAAGCTGACGTCGCATCAGGTAAAATTTCATTCAGCTCACCAATTGGTCGCGCCCTCATAGGGCGTAACATCGGCGACGAGGTTGAAGTAAAAACCCCACGTGGTGAAACATATTATGAGATTGTAAAAATTGAATTTATATAATTCGTTTCATTACGACTATTTTTTTAAAAAGCCGCTTTTATGCGGCTTTTTTATTTTTCAACGAATACCGCATCCGGAGTAAATGGAATACCTGGACGGTTTTTACCACATCTTATTGTTAAAGACGTTTTTACACTCGCAACATTGGGGGCGGGTGTAAGGTGCGTCGTAAGGAATGTTTGAAAATGATTTAAATCACGTGCGACGATTTTCAAGATAAAATCGATTTCACCATTTAACATATGTGCCTCACGAACCATAGGCCATTCACCGACCATTTCTTCAAAGGATTTAAGATCATTTTCGGCCTGACTATGAAGGCCGACCATAGCAAAAACTACAAGATCATATCCAAGAGCTTTAGCATTTAAGTTTGCATGATATCCATGAATGTAACCTGCTTTTTCAAGAGCACGGACCCTACGCAAACAAGGAGGGGCAGTAATACCCACACGTTCAGCCAATTGTACATTGGTAACACGGCCCTCTTCTTGCAAAACTTTTAATATTTCCATATCAATATCATCTAGTTTGAACTGAGGCATTCATAAATATCCATATAATTAAAGTCGCTTACAATGAAATAAAATTTCAATAATGCGCAAGATTATATCATATTATTAAATAATTTCATAATATTATTAGAATTTATAATAGTTATTACCAAATAGGACTTTTTTTCCAAATCCCGTTTCTTTCACTGGATATGCAACTAAATAAAGGCTATATTTATTTTTGGATGTAAGAAAATATTATGAGGGTTTTGGACAAATGGTGCCGAATAAAGCACAATTTGACGATCGTATTAGGAATTTAATGGCTTTGGCTGAAGATAATTCAACCGAAAGCCGAACGTCATTATTCTCTAGCGCCCCCGGTGAAGGGACATGCCTTAATTTAAACCTTCCAAAAAGTCGGCTCGTATGAACCTAAAAATGATTAGGGGTTATACATGATTGTTAAACAGCTATACGCCGATAACCGATTAAGAAACTTTCATTATCTTA
>NZ_CBFIEP010000152.1:0-4690 GCF_965661635.1 Pseudemcibacter sp.
GTGCACCTGGCGCGATGAAAGCGTCTTCTGCAATTTCTGGCCAAACACCTTTATATGGATAAATTTTACCACCGCCATTAACCGTTTTTTCAAATTTTTCTTTCATTAGGAATTTAACGCTTTCACAAAAGTTTCTTCATCAACATTACCACCGCTTAAAACGATGCACAATTTCTTACCCTTCACGTCGATTTTACCATGAAGTACAGCTGCCAGCGCAACAGATGCCCCTGGCTCAACGACAAGTTTTAATTTTTCCCATGCATATTTCATCGCGACGAGCACTTCATCATCCGTGACGGTTAAGACACCGGATAGATTGTCGCTCATAATTTTATGGGTCATAGGTTCTGGGTGTACAGTCAAGATTGCATCACAAATAGAACCGGATGGTCGGGCATTATGTTCAATTTTACCACTTTCAAGCGAGCGCTTAACATCATCAAACCCTTCTGGTTCTACGCCGTAAATTTCCATCTCTGAACTTAATCCCTTAACGGCAAGCGCGCAGCCGGAAATTAGTCCCCCGCCACCAACAGGTGTCATAAACAAATCAAGAGAAACGCCCAGCTCTTCTGCTTGCTTAACGGCTTCTAGGCCTGCCGTCCCCTGCCCGGAAATGATATAATGATCCTCAAAAGACGGAACAACGATGCAGCCACGTTCTTCTGAGATTTTCTCAGCAATTTCTTCACGGCTTTCAGTGTTGCGATTATAAGTAATCACCTCTGCGCCATAATCTTTCGTATTTTGTAATTTCATTTTTGGACTGTCTTCGGGCATTACAATAACCGCGTTCATATCCAAAATTTGTGCTGAGGCCGCGACACCCTGCGCGTGATTACCTGACGAATATGCGACGACCCCACGTTTTCTTTCTTCTTCGTTTAATCGACTTAAACGATTAAAAGCACCACGAAATTTAAAAGCACCAACACGCTGTAGACACTCAGGTTTAATGTAAATCTCTGCATCCAATTTTTCTGATAGATCTTGCGCTTTTAAAAAAGGTGTTTTAACCGCGTAACCCTCAATTTGCTCAGCCGCTGATAAAACATCATCAAAGTTTGGTAATTTCATTTACATTATCTCTGTCTAAAAATTTTCCCAAACATTAGATGATTTTAACAATATTGTGAAGCTTGCTTTTAATTATTTAAAACAGATTTCTTGCACAGGTTCCCTCTTTTCAATAGGATTTATTCATAAGCATAAAATTAAAGGGGACTTTAAATGAAAATCGCACATTTTCTGTTAGCGTCAATTGTATTACTTTGCACCACTCTTTCTGCCACGGCGGAAATAGAGCGCGGAAAAGATATTTTTCCTTCTGACATAAATTATAATCCAGATATTCCAAGACCAGCAGATATTATCGGCCATCCCCTAGGGCACCGTGTGGCAAGACACGATTTGTTATTAGAATATATGCGTACCCTTGGTGAAAAATCAGATCGGGTTATGGTTGAAACAATTGCGAAAACCCATGAAGGGCGCGATATTTTAATGCTCACAATTTCTTCCCCTGAAAATTTAGCCCGTATCGATGATATTAAAGCCGCTCATGTTGCTTTGAGCGACCCAAATTCAAATCAAGAAATTTCCGACGATATGCCAGTGGTCACGTGGTTAAACTATGGTGTTCATGGCGCAGAAGTCAGCTCAAATGATAGTTCTATGGCTGTTGCATATCATTTAGCCGCTGCTGAAAGCGATTATATGAAAGAAACCCTTGATAAAAGTGTTGTTCTTCTTATCGCTATTTTCAATCCAGACGGCAATGCCCGTCAAAGTGCATGGAACCATATGCATGGATCAAACGTAGTTATCACAGATCCTAACGGTAGAAATCATAATACCTTCTGGCCGGGCGGAAGAACCAATCATTATTGGTTTGACCTTAACCGACAATGGTTACTTCAGCAGCAACCTGGCCCCCAAGGTTGGGTGAAAAAATTCCATGAATGGAAGCCTAATTTAAGTGTTGATCATCATGAAATGGGAACCAATAGTACTTTTTATATTCCACCCGGTGTGCCACATCGAACATTTCCTTATATTCCAAAAGAATCTATCGATTTACTCGATGAAGTGACTGATCGCCCACGTGATTTTATGGACAGTGAAGCACGTCTATATTTCAGCGAAGAAGGATATGATAATTTCTATATTGGTAAAGGGGCAACTTACCCGCATTTAAATGCGGGCATTGGAATGCTATTCGAGCAAGCCAGGTCCCTTGGTGAAGTAGAAACACAACATGGCATTCTTTCCTTTAGAGACAATATTCGCACTTATTTAAATATAAGTTTATCCGTGGTTCGCGCGGGTTTGGAACTTCGTCCACGCCTTCTCGATTATCAAAAACGATTTTTTAATAATGCAATGGACTTGGCAAACGAAGATGATGTTAAGGGATATATATTTACATCACCCAAAGATAAAGCAAGAAGCTATCATTTCCGTGATCTGCTAGCACGTCATCAAATTGATGTTAATGTCATGAATGAAGATGTGACCGTTGAAGGTAAAACCTATAAAGCTGGTGAAAGCTTCATGGTTAAAACCAATCAGCAGCAATATGTCCTTATTAAAGGCATATTTGAAAAAATCACCACATTTGAAAATAATACTTTTTATGATGTGTCTGGCTTCACTATGCCTTTAACATTTGGCATGGATTATGCGCCTGTTGGCAGTCGCGCATTATCAAGCGCCGGTGAACTTATCGACCCTATATTTGAAAGCGCCCAAGCGCCGGAAATGGCAACTGCTGCTTATCTGTTCGAATGGAACGAATATTATTCACCTCGCGCGTTAAACCGATTATTGCAAGCAGGCGTAAGACCTAAAGTTGCAACGATGCCTTTTTCAATCAATACTTCAGAAGGCACTATTGATATGGCGGCGGGTACTATAATGACATCCACTGGCTGGCAAGGAAGTGAACTAAATGGTGAAGAACTTCATCAATTAATGAGCACAATAGCAAATGAAGACGGTATTAAAGTTCATGCAGTCGGTGGCATTCGTACTCCTACAGCTGGAATGGATCTTGGTAGTAATAATTTCAAGCCAATAGAAAAACCAAATATCCTACTTATGGTTGGTGAAGATACACGTGCTTATGACGCCGGTGAAGTATGGCACTTACTTGATTACCGTATGCGTATACCAGTGGTGCTTTATGATAAGCATAAATTAAATTCATTAGACATAAGTGACTATACACATATCATATTTGTAGGTGGGTCCTATAATGCGAATGATGAAGCCCTAAGTCGCAAAATGAAAAACTGGGTAAGAGCGGGCGGTACCGTGATCGCACATCGACAAGGCGCAAAATGGGCTGGTGAAATACTTCTTGGTATCAAAGATGAAAAAGAAGAATACCCACTTGAGCGGCAAGATTATGGTGACAAAATTCCAAATGAAGTAGAGAATATTGTCGGTGGCGCAATCATGCGCGGCGATTTGGATAACACCCATCCAATTGGTTTTGGGTATTATAGTCGGGATGTATATACCCACCGTGATACATTGATCGCCTTTGATAAGCCAGAAAATCCCTATGCTACTGTTGTAGAAATTCCTGAAAACGCACTTGAGTCCGGTTTTGCTTCAAAAGACAATCAAGCACGACTTGCCGGAAAAGCAAATGTTATTGCCGAACGTATGGGGCAAGGTTCTGTCATTTTATTTGCCAATAACCCAAACTTCAGAGCATATTTTTACGGATCAAATAAAATGTTCTTAAACGGACTTTATTTTTCAAAAGCATTTAATCCTCCGAGAAGATAGGAATAAAAATGATTAATTTTAAAAAATCTGCGTATATTTTAGCACTATCAACGGCCTCTGCATTCGCCCAAAATCCAATAACAGATAATCATTTGAATGCGCAAGTCGCATGATATAAAGCGGCCTTTACTTGTTCTTCGATCTTTAACGGTGGAAAATCCGTCGAACAAATTAATCGCGAAGATTTAGCGGGGATTTATCCCGCTTACCGTGAGGCACTTCAAGCGTTACCCGACGCCGTAATCAATCATCAGGAAAAATATGTTACCGCCTCTTATAGTGATGTCATGCCACCACGTATTGTGGTGTGGCGCGAACACCTTGGATGCGTTCAGGTGCCAATAGGTTCAACTCTTGAGGATTCTAAACATATGCCTCGCATTGATATTGAAAAACCTGCTGAAAAAATGCCCCTTGGCCGTTAGGAAATCAAACAGGTTCATATGGTAATGAACGTTTAAATAAAATCATTCACGATGCATTTGACAGTAAAACATATGGCGAAGGTACTTATACCACAGCAGTACTGGTAACAACACCTGATGAAATGCTCGGTGAAGAATACCGAGATGGCTTTAATATGCGTACCTCTCACCGTACGTGGTCGGTTGCGAAATCAATTGCAGCGACAGTAATTGGCGCCGCTGTGATGGAAGACATAGTCGACGTTAAGAAGCCCGCGAATATTGCTGCATGGAACCGTCCGGGTGATCCTAGAGGCGATATTACACTCGAAAATTTACTCAATATGACAAGCGGACTTCATCATAACCGTGCTGGGAATAGAACCGACGATGTTTATTTCGGTGGTGCTTTAATGAGCGATTGGTCAACTGGCCTTTCGCTTGAAGCTAAACCGGGAACGAGATGGAAATATGCCAATAATGAT
>NZ_CBFIEP010000153.1:0-1790 GCF_965661635.1 Pseudemcibacter sp.
TAAATCCTTCATATATGCGTGTTGATCTAGGGTCACGTGGCGTATTATACCGTGTACGTGGTGGCATGATTGAAAGTCGCGAAGCAGCTGATAAAGTATGTGCTGATTTAAAGAAGAATAATCAATCCTGCATGGTGGTAACCAATTAGATGGTTCTACCGGTTATTTCAGATGTAGAAGGTTTGGAAATGAGTGCTGATGAAAAAGCACTTTTTAAAGAGCATAAACCATTTGGTTTTATCTTATTCAAACGCAATTGTGATAATCAAAAGCAGTTAAAAAAATTAACTGACCAAATGCGAGATGTCGTTGACGATAAAGATGTGCCGATTTTGGTTGATCAGGAAGGGGGCCGCGTTGCGCGATTAGGACCACCTTCATGGAAAAAATATCCCGCGGCTCAAACTTATTCTGATATTTATGAACTTAATCCAGATATGGCGATTAAAGCGGTTAAAATACACGCTATGTTAATGGCTGATGATTTACTGAAATCGGGGATTAATGTTGATTGCTACCCGGTATTGGATATTCTTTTTGATGGTGCGGATAAAGTAATTGGTGATAGGTCATTTGGCCGCACACCTGAAAAAATAATTGCGCTGGCAGGGGCAGGTGCCGAGGCGATGATGGCAGTTGGTGTTACCCCTATTATTAAACATATTCCGGGGCATGGCCGTGCTGATGTTGATAGTCATTTATCACTACCCATTGTGGATACTAAGATAGATGAGTTAAAGGAAACTGATTTTTTACCCTTTAAATCCTTAAATAAATTACCTTGCGCTATGACGGCGCATGTAATCTATTCGGATATTGATAAAATTAACTGCGCGACCATTTCGAAAAAAGTCATTACTGAAATTATTCGTGAAGAAATCAATTTTAAGGGTGTTTTATTTTCTGATGATATTACCATGAAAGCACTCAATAAAACGGCTGCTGATAATGCGAAAGATGCGCTTAATGCGGGATGCGATTTAGCGCTACATTGTAATGGTAGTCTAAATGACCGACGTGCAGTATTGAACGCAACAGATGATTTAAATGATGAAGAGTACCAACGTTTAAAATCATACTTTATTAAAGATGCGTCAATTAAAGCAATTGATCACCAACAATTGTATGGTCAATTACAAGAAATTCTTACGGATTATCAATCATAATGGCAGATTTTATGGTTAGCATTTCAGTTTGGGCGCTGCCTTTACTTTTTGCGATTACGCTTCACGAGGCGGCACATGCATGGACGGCTTGGAAATTGGGAGATAATACCGCTAAAAAGCTTGGACGTGTAAGCTTTAATCCACTTACGCATATTGATCCTTTTGGAACAGTTATTCTGCCTCTCATTTTGCTTGTTAGTGGCTCAGGCTTCATGTTTGGTTACGCGAAACCGGTGCCGGTTAATTTTAATCAACTAAATAATCCCCGGCGTGACGGTGTATTGGTTGCTCTCGCGGGGCCGGGCGCTAATATTTTTCTTTTGATTATGGCTGCATTATTACTCAATGTTATGGCATTAATTCCAGACTTTATGTCAGATTGGTTCAGGCAAAATATGATTAATATGATTATTATTAATGCAATATTGGCCGTTTTTAATATGCTTCCAATCCCACCACTTGATGGCGGACGTGTCGCGGTCGGGATATTACCGTATCCTCTCGCAAGGCCACTAAGTCGGCTTGAGCCATATGGTATGTTAATTATTTTAATGGCCCTTTTCATCATCCCGATCGGCGGGCGATATATCGGTTTGAATTTAAATATATTCCAGTATATTGTTA
>NZ_CBFIEP010000154.1:0-3223 GCF_965661635.1 Pseudemcibacter sp.
GACGTCCAAATTCATCCATTATTTGACCGGTAACCTTTATTGCATCTCCTTCGCCGCGTGGACGACCGGGGGCAATGCGTGTCATATCTGCCTCTACAGGGTTGATACCATAGTTTTGCGGTGCGTATGGCGCAAATGAACCACGGGCATTATCCGGAATTAAATGCAGTCTATTACGCGGTGTGCGCTCATTTGATGTATTATCGGTAGGACCGATCTCAATTTGTCTTCCTAGTTTTTCCATCGTTCGTTCCTAACTTAAAAGATCATCAAAAAATGGTGTTTCATTATCGCCAGCCATTATGATTTCTATTTTATATTTTTTAATTCCGTTTTCATCTTCGCCGTCCGGTTTGATCATTAAACGGTCACGAAGTTCTTCATTAATGGAAAGCAGAAGAGGGTCGGTATCATTCGCCTTTTCGCCTTCAAAAAAGAGCTGGGTCACGATACGCATGATGCCATCGGAGAAAATAGTTAGGGTAATATTTGGTGCTCGTGGAGTTTCTAAATCGACGTCCACTCCTGGCTTGATAGTTGTTAAGGTAAAATTACCATCTTTGGTACGATGTCTGGCATATCCGGTAAACCATGGATCAAGTTTATGGTGTGTTTCCGTATCAGGGCGACGATATATACCGGCAGCATTAGGTTGCCAGAATTCAAGTAAAATTCCATTTGCTAAATTACCATTTATATCTTTAATACAACCATTTATAATGATTTTCTCACCTAATGGTTTATTTATAATTCCTGACCTTATTTCCGTTAAGTCCATACTGTCGTTATCGCAAAGTGAAATTGGGTAGTAAGGACCCAATGTATCTTCGTTAGTAGCAATTAGGCGGTTGCTTTTTCCGCTCGATTGTGTCATTTCTAATCCTTAAGTTTTGTATATAAAACAATTTGAGCCATGTGTCTGAGAAAATAATGACTGAAACGCTTCATAAAAATCATGATAGATATTTTATTCCCGGTTTGTCCAGAGGGCTTCGCGTTCTTGAAATTATCGCTGAAGCAGGTGAGCCTCTGACCATAGCCGAAATTGGCAAAAAGCTGGGTGTTTCTCGCTCTTCTGCTTTTCGCATTACTTATACCTTGGAGCACTTGGGGTTCTTGACCACCGATAAATCTGATAAACAATATGAACTCGGGCCGCGTATTTTGAGCCTTGGCTTTTCTTATTTGAATAGCCAAGGTGTCATTAATACAGCAAAACCACATCTTGAAAAACTGCGTGATGTTACCGAAGTATCCAGCCATCTTGCCATACGTGATGGTAGAGATGTTCTCTATTTGGATAATATTACGTCTAATACATCTTTTGTGAGTAATATTTCTACTGGTGAACGACGACCAATTTATGCCAGCGTTCTTGGTTGGGTTTTGCTTCGCGATTTGAGCGATGCTGAAATTGTGGAACTTTATCAAGGGGTTGAATTCGATAAGCTTACTGAACATACACCAAATTCTGTAGAAGAACTTATTAAATGCGTTAGAAGTGCTGCAAAAGATGGCTATGCCATTTCCCGTGGTTTCGTCCAACGGGGCGGGTCGACCATTACGGCGCCATTGCTTGATGACCGTGGTCAAGTTATTGCCGTAATTGATATTTCTGGCCCAGATAGCGCGTTTGATTTTGAAAGGTTGCAAAGCTTTTATGTCCCCACTGTCGTCGAAACGGCGATGGCGATTTCCAGAAGTTTGGGGCATAAGAGCTAGGTTTATCATTAAAGTCCTAAAATTTCTCTGGCTTCATTAGTGCTAGCAATATTTCCGCCTAGTTCTTCAACGATATGGACAGCTTTAGAGACAAGCTGAGCATTACCGCTACAAAGTTCGCCCTTCTTTATATAAAGATTATCTTCCATACCGACGCGGACATGGCCCCCCATAATGAAGCTTTGAGCAAGCATTGGATATTCCATCCTTCCAATACCAAAGGCGGCCCAGACCGCATCTTGGGGAAGTTGTGATTTCATATACATCATCGATTCTGAATTTGCAGGAAGCCCAAACCTTACACCCATAACCATTTGAACCATAACAGGGTTTTTAATAACACCTTCTGAAATAAAGTGGTTTAATAAATGCATATCGCTGCTATTGAAAACTTCGATTTCTGGTTTGACACCGGCAGCGTAAATTCGGTCAGCCATTATCTTCAGGTTTTCAGGGCTGTTAATAACAGCGGCTTGCCCGGACCACATTGTATTTAGATCCAGTGTGCAAATTTCAGGTTTTAATTTTTCAACGTGTGAAACTCTAAGTTCCGGACGGCAAAGAGTTGAATTCTCTCCCGCTATACGGGGATTTTCTTTCCCGGGTACGAAGCGCCCGCCTTCACCAGTAGTAAGATTTAAGATGACATCTGAATTCTTTTCCCGAATTCTTGTTACCATTTCATCATAGAGTTCAAATTTCATCGAGCCTTTGCCCGTTTCAGGATCACGAACATGTAAGTGCAAGATAGCGGCGCCCGCGTCAGCGGCGGCTAAGCCTTCTTCGGCGATTTGTTTAGGTGTTATTGGTAACCCCGGATGCATATCAGGTGATGTTAAGTTTCCAGTAACCGCACAAGTGAGAATAGTTTTGCTCATGATTTTAATTTACCCAGTTGATTATTAAGACATTTTTTGACCGTATCTACGATCGTTACCAATTCGTCATCAGTAACAGTATAAGGAGGAGCGAGTAGAATATGATCGCCTCTAATACCGTCTACACAACCATTTGAAGGATAGGTAAGCATGCCATTTTCTAGGATATCCTTTTTAATTTTTGCTGATAAGTTGGCTTCAGCAGGAAACGGTTCTTTTGTTTCTTTATTTTCGACGATTTCTAATCCCCAAAATAACCCGCGACCACGAATGTCACCTACGTTTGGGTGATTTTCAAATTCATTACGTAGCATTTTTTCAAGTTTTCGTCCTTGTGATCTTACATTACCTAGTAGTTGATCTTCTTCAATAACTTTTAAAACGGCGAGGGCGCCTGCGCAGGCAATGGCGTGGCTCATATAGGTATGACCGTTCCACAAATTTCCACTTCCTTCTTGGATGCTATTAATAATTTTTTCATTGGCAAGAACTGCGGCAATTGGTTGATACCCCGCACCAAGTCCTTTTGCTATAGTGAATATATCAGGTGAAACCCCTTCGGCTTCCAAAGCGAATAGATAACCTGTGCGTCCAATGCCACACATCACTTCGTCCGCAATAAA
>NZ_CBFIEP010000155.1:0-11786 GCF_965661635.1 Pseudemcibacter sp.
AGCCACATTTGCAATCGTATGAAAATTTGACATCGCGGACAAATCCCAGCCAGCCTCTGATCCCCATGTGGTATCCATCATTTCATATGTCAGACGATTGCCATTTTTGGTTAAATCACCCGATATTGGTGTCCAACTATCACCACGATTATCAGAGCGCCACATACGTTGCGACGCATGGTAAAGGCGTTTTGGATCATGATGTGAAACATTAATCGGCGCGTCCCAATTAAAGCGTTCAGCGGGTTCACCAGGCCTTGCTTGTGGTTGAACATTAACATTTTCACGCAGCATTTTGTCATGTCGCCTTAAGCCACCTTGTTGCATTTGTGAATACATAATATTGGGGTTACCCGGTTCCGTTGCTGGCCCATGACCATCTGCGCCCATGGTTAAATACCAATCACCGTTACGAATACCATCCGCGCGCATTGTACGACTTGGACCACCTTGTGTTGAATTATCCTGAGTGCCGCCATAAACATTATAAAATGGATATGAATCATCCGGCGCGATTTTATAAAATTGCGCAACATCAATCCCCTGCATGAAGCGCCATTTTGCCATATTATCACGACTTTCATATAAACCGCCATCGGAACCAACCAAAATAAAATCCGGATCAGTCGGATGGAACGCAAAAGCATGATCATCAACATGACGATTAACAAGGTTCATATTGTTCCACGTTTTACCACCATCCATTGAATAGGCACTTAAATTATTGGCCATATAGACCATATCGAATGTATGCGGGTCGACAAAGATTTCTTGATAATAATGTGGGCCGGTGCCACCAGATACACGATCAGACATCTTTTCCCAGCTTGCGCCTTTATCGGAAGAACGCCAAAAACCACCTTTACGTTCATCAAGTTCAATTGTTGCATAAACAACATTCGGGTCAATCGGTGAAACCGCAACGCTAGATTTACCCATATTACTTGTCGGCAGACCTACTGTCATTTTTTCCCATGTTTCCCCACCATCCGTTGATTTATAGAGCGCTGACCCAGGTCCGGTATCAATTAAGGCCGCAATCGTACGCTGACGTTGCCATGCAGCCGCATATAATATATCTGGATTACTTGGGTCAATGGCAAGCGAGCCGACCCCTGTCCATTCATCGATCTCGAGAGTATTACGCCATGTTTTACCGCCATCAGTGGTTTTATAAAGCCCTCTTTGACCACCTTTTGACCAAAGTGGCCCCTGTGCAGCAACCCAAACTGTATTACCATCTTCAGGGTGGATAACGATATCGCCTAAATGCTCACTATCTTCTAAGCCCATATTCGTCCAGCTTTTACCGCCATTTTCTGACTTATAAATTCCATCACCAAAGGCAATATGGCGACCAGCATTATTTTCACCCGTTCCAACCCAAACGACATTTGAATTACTAGGGTCAATTGTGACATCACCAATTGAATATACATTTTCATTTTCAAAAATCGGGTCCCACGTGGTGCCACCGTTTACCGTTTTCCATACCCCACCAGACGCAACACCAACATACCACGTTCCGGGGTCCTTTTGATCAACAGCAATATCCGCAATCCGTCCAGACATATATGATGGACCAATATTGCGCATTTCGAGCCCTTTAAAAGTGCTGCTATTCATCGGGCCTTCATTATCTTGGGCCATAAGTCCCGTTGGCATAGCCACAGACATCATTAATGATAATAGAAAATGTTTTTTCATAAGTTCCTCCTCCAATTTTTTTTAAGAAATTAGGTTGCACTATTTTAAAAGGAAAAACAAGGTCACGAATAAGCTTAGAATTTAAGAAAAAGTGTATTTTTAATTTTATGCCACATCTCTTCATTTGGGGCACACAATAAACCTGTCCCCTCATTTTTTGGAGTATAAGGTTGCTCATCTAACCCTAAAGCATATCCTCCGGCTTCCTTGTAAATCAAACTTCCGGGTAAATGATCCCAAATCAATGTACGGTAATATACGGAAAAATCCTTTTCACCTCTTAGTAATGAGACATAATCATAACCAGCACAAAATCCCGGACGGTTTTCCTTTATTAACTCAAGCTTTTCTTTTGCTTGATCCCTAATTTCTTTAGGCATACGGTTGATGTGCGCAGCACCGATTAATTCGCTAAGGTCAGATTTTTTATTGCTCAACGTAATTTTTATATCATTTAAATATGCGCCCTGCCCTTTGGTTGCATAGGCCATAATGTCACTTGCTGGTAAATATATCCAACTTGTATCGACACTTCCATGTTTGAGCGCTACTATCATCACTGCAAAACGCTCATTTCCTTTGATGAAGTTATTCGTTCCATCTATTGGGTCGATTAGAAATCCGTAGTCGGCTTTTAATAACTCATTCAATCTTTGCGGATTTTCTGAAATATCTTCTTCACCAGTAATTAAAGCATTCGGATATAATTCATGCAATCCGGAAATCAGCGCTTTTTCTGAAGCGATATCAGCTGCGGTTACAAATTCGCCAGGTTCTTTATAATGAACTTCCGTTTCTTTAAGATTTCGAAAACGCGTTAATATCTCTTCTGCGGAAACTTTTTTGATTAAACGGCAAATTTCATCAACTTTCATTTAATTTGCCCATTTTAGTCAATTGCCCGATAGCGGCGGCATCAAGACGCACAGTTAGTTTTGTATGTTCTTCCGTATCAATTCGTTCGAGAACTTCCCCATACTGATAAAAAAGTGCAACATCAGCGCCATCTTTATGTTCAAACGTCAATTCAAATTGTTTTTTACCTTTGGCTAACTCTTTTTCCATAGAAGAGAGAAGCACATCACAACCTTCACCAGATACGGCAGAAACGAGTGTTACATTATCAATTCGAGAAGCCATATTTTCGATAAACGAGCGCTCTTCTTCATTTAAAAGATCAACTTTATTCCATACTTCATAAAGACTTTTACTTTCTTCGTTTAAAACACCTAATGACTTTAGGATTTCTTCTACATCATGCTTTTGCGCTTCCGTATCAGGATGTGAAATATCACGAACATGCAATATTATATCTGCCTCAGTCACTTCCTCTAAAGTAGCGCGAAAAGCGGCCACCAAATGTGTCGGCAAATCAGAAATAAACCCAACTGTATCTGAAAAAATAGCCTTTTGACCATTAGGTAAATCAACATTACGCATGGTGGGGTCTAATGTAGCAAATAATAAATCCTCAGCCATAACTTTTGCTTCAGTTAAATAATTAAACAGCGTTGATTTTCCAGCATTGGTATATCCAACTAATGCAATGATAGGAAATGGAACTTTTCTTCTGCTATTTCTATGTAATTCACGTGTTTTAATAACTGTTGAAAGCTGTTTTTTTATTTTTCCAATTCGCTCATCAATTAATCGTCTATCCGATTCAATTTGGCTTTCGCCAGGACCACCCATAAAGCCAAAACCACCCCTTTGGCGCTCCAAATGGGTCCATGACCTTACCAAACGGCTTTTTTGATAACTTAAGTGAGCCAACTCTACCTGCAGAACCCCTTCTTTTGTTTGTGCGCGCTCGCCGAATATTTCTAAAATCAATCCGGTACGGTCAATCACTTTTACTTTTAATTCGCGTTCAAGGTTTCTTTGTTGTCCAGGGGATAATTCACAATCTGCCACCACCAATTCAATGTCATGTGCATTAATTATAGCCGACATTTCATCCAACTTCCCTTTACCTAAAAAGGTCGCCGGTCTAATTTTATTTAAAGTTATAACTTCAGCGAGAACAATATCTAACTCTAATGCAGCTGATAAAGAGACTGCTTCAGACAATCTATTTTCTGCACTTCTTAAGTTTAATGAATTCGCTCTATCATTTATACTTGGATGAAATACAAGCGAGCGCGCACCAGAAGAATGATCAATTTGTTCATTCCCTTGATTTCCATCATCCCATACAGAATTAAATGATTTCTTTCGAAACTGAAGCGTTTCTTTTACGTCGTGGTCCGTCATACGAGGAAAATACTACTCCTCATCAACATCACCATCTTCGTCTTCTTCAAATAGATTAATAGTACCACCAGGCATTATGGTAGAGATCGCATGTTTATAAACCAATTGAACATTAGAATCACGACGTAACAAAATACAAAAGTTATCAAACCAAGTGATAATACCCTGTAATTTAACGCCATTAACAAGGAACACTGTAATAGGCGCTTTGTTTTTGCGTACATTATTTAGGAAGGCATCTTGTAAGTTGTGTATTTTTTCAGACATTTTTTAATCCACTTTTATTATTATTGTAGCCTTAAAACAGATTTATACTGATTACGCTGCAAATAGTTGAAGCAGAGTATACCACAACAATGATGTGAATTAAACCAAGAAGAGTCATTCATTGAAATGAAAATTTAATTTCTTCGGAACGAAGGAGTTAGAAAAATAAGCAACGTAATTATTTCTAATCTTCCTAAAATCATAAGAGCGGAAGTAAGCCATTTTGCTTCATAGGTCATACCAGAATAGCCAATAAAATCGGGTGCTATTAGGCCAGTCATCGCCCCTGCACTAAATAAATTTGCGACCGTTAAACCAATGCCTGTCCCCATATCATATCCCATCGCACCATATGATACTGAAAAAATAGCGATAGACGTTAAATATAATATCAAAAGAGTCCATATACTCATCAGAATTGAATTCGTCACACTAATATCATTCACACGCATCGCAACAATACCGTGAGGATGTGCTAGTCGGCTAATTTCACTATCCGCTTGACGAAATAACACTCTAAAGCGAAGGACTTTAAATCCACCGGCGCTAGAGCCAGCCGTTCCGCCTATAAAAATCAATATTATTGAGATGATGATAATCCCTAGAGGAAGTGAATTAGCAGCATCAGGAACAAAGCCCGTGGTGCTTATGGCAGAAGCTGCTGTAAAAATAGAAATTCCCAGCCTTTTTAATACGCTTAAATTACTTCCATAATCAAATCCAAGCAAAGCAATGAACATCACGATTACAGCTACTAAAAACATCATTATGAAATATTTTATTTCCCGATCTTTTTGATAAACTTTATATTTACCACTTCTTAAAAATGACCAATGAAACGTTAAATTCGTCGCAGCAATAAGCATGAACGGAACCAATATGAATTCAGACATATTGTTAAATGAATTTACACCTGAATTGGCATGATTAGTGAAGCCACCGCTTGAAAGTGTTGCCATAGCCGTTGAGAGCGCATCAAAAGAGGTCATACCGCTAAAAATCAATAAAACCATACATGTAAAAGTAAACAACACATAAACTGAAGCCAGTGGCTTAAACGATGCCTTTAACCTAGCAAGTAGTCCTTCTCCTTCCCCATGAGGAAGTGAACTTCTAAATAAATCAGAACCGCCAATTGTACTCAATGGGATGATCGCTGAGGCAAGTATAAAAATCAATATTCCCCCTTGCCATTGAAGAAAAGAACGCCAAAACAAAAGCGTTTTTGGAGCAAGTGAGGAATTTGAAAGAATAGTTGACCCAGAAGTAGTTAAAGCTGATGCAGCCTCAAAATAAGCATCCGTAAATTTCGTAAGTACGCCTGAGATCATAAACGGTAATGATGCAAAGACAGGGATCAAAATCCAAGTAAAAATAAGAAACGAAATTATTGTGTATCTGGATGGTTTATTAGGATCATCATGAAAGGCAAAATAAAACCCTAACCCAATGAAAATCGTCAACATTGAGCTAATAAAAAATGGTAAAATCAGATGCGTTTCATCAAATGATAAAGCAACAAAAATAGGAATGGTCTCACTTATACCTAAAAAGATAAGCATGTACCCTATTATATGACCGATTTTTGTAATCATAATACAATCTATTATAGCTAACTTTAAAGGCTAGAAATATTCTAGCCTTACCGAGAATAGTTCTTCGACCTTTTTAATCATATCAGCACACGTAAAGACAATAACTGTGTCACCGGCATTTATAATCGTGCCACCTTTTGGAACGATAATTTTATCATCCTGAATAACAGATCCGATAATTACGCCCGGCGGTAACTTTACATCTCTTAATGGTTTTCCGACCAAAGGAGACGCCTCAACGGCAACAGCTTCCATAATTTCCGCTTCGCCACCTGCCAAGCTTTGAAGCGAACTAATTCTACCTCGTCTCATATGTTTCAGAATACTGGAAACGGTCGTTTGTCGTGGGTCAACGAATGCTTCAATACCTACCGAGTCTGTCAAGTCACCAAATGAGTGATCATTGATCAACGTGATTGCACTTTTACATCCCATTTGTTTTGCAAGTAGTGCAGAAAGAATATTTACCTTATCATCATTGGTTACTGAAATGATCGATTCAGTTCCATGTATATTTGCTTCTTTTAAGATTTCCATATCCAAAGCATCACCATGCAGAACAACCGCTTTTGATAATTTTTCTGCAACCTTAAAGGCTCTCTTTTCATCTCGTTCGATGATCTTAATTTGAAATTTATTATTCGATTCCGTTAATTGCTCGCTGATGAAAGTACCAACATTACCACCGCCAACGATCACAACATTTCTTGCTTCTTCTTCTTCATGACCAAATACACTTAATGCTCTTGTTACGTGCGATTTTTCAGAAGCAATATAAATATTATCGCCAACCAATAGCTGATCATTACCGGATGGAACAATTAATTTGCCATTTCTTAAAATTCCGCAAACCACAATATTTAAATCTGGGAATAGTTCTGTTAATTGGCGAAGGGGGGTATCAACGACTGGGCAGTCTTCTTCTAGCTTAACGCCAATAACCCTAATCCTATCATCCGCAAAACGGATCATATCGGTTGCACCTGGAACCTCTAGTCTGTTAATCGCCGCTTTCGCCACTTCAATTTCAGGAGAAATAATAACATCAATAGGCATATGATCGCGGCTAAATAGCAGTTGCCATTTCGGTTTCAAATAATTTTGCGCTCTAATACGTGCAATTTTTGTAGGAACATTAAATAAAGAATGTGCAACTTGACAGGCCACCATATTCACCTCATCAAAAAGCGTCACAGCAATAATCATATCCGCGTCTTCTGCTCCCGCGCTTTCAAGTAAATCAGGATGCGAAGCATAACCAACTAGAGCATGCACATCGAGTGAGTTCCTCACTTTATTAATAAGCGCTTCTGAACGATCAATTACCGTTACGTCATTTTGCTCTTGAGCGAGATGACGAGCAATATTGTAACCAACTTGACCAGCTCCACAGATAATCACTTTCATAACAAAATCCTTTTACACGTTCTTACTTTTTATCAAGTGTTCCAATGCCTAATCCCTTTAGTTTTCGGTGTAAGGCTGATCGTTCCATACCTACAAACTCCGCTGTTTTTGAAATATTGCCTTGGAAACGCTGTAATTGTACATTTAAGTATTCACGTTCAAACGTCTCACGAGCATCACGAAGCGGAAGTGTCATGATTTCAGTATTTGAATTAGGCCTTATAATTTCACTGTCTTCCATAATATCTGGCGGCAATAAACTAACGGTTATGACTTCTTCATCACCTGATAATATCAACATTCTCTCGACTGTATTTTTTAATTGACGGACGTTACCCGGCCAATCATGCGTTTGAAGCGCAGATAATGCTTCATCATCTATATCACGTGGTGGTCGCCCTGTCGCACTTGTAAAACCAAGTATCATTTGTTTAACCAAAAGTGGGATATCTTCCCTTCTTTGGGTTAAAGAAGGAACTTGAACAGGCACCACATTTAGCCGGTGGTAAAGGTCCTCGCGAAATCGTTGAGCTTCAATTTCTTGGCGTAAATTTCTGCCAGTTGCGCTTACCACTCTTACGTTAACTTGGACGCGCTGGTTGCCGCCTACCCGTTCAAAGGTTTGATCCGTTAATATACGCAATATTTTTGCTTGGGTTGTCTGCGGCATATCCGCGACTTCATCAAAGAAAAGAGTCCCGCCATGCGCCTTTTCAAAAACACCCGTTTTTACGACTACCCCATCTTCTTCAACACCGAATAACTCACTTTCCATATTTTCTGGTGACATGCTCGCCGCATTCACCACGATAAAGGCACCATTCGCACGCTTAGATTGATGATGGATTAAACGCGCCACCATTTCTTTTCCGGTTCCTGATGCCCCAGTAATGAGAACTCGACTGCCGCTTGGTGCGACTTTTTCTATTGTATTTCTCACTAAAGTAATTGCAGATGACGTTCCGGTTAATTGGTTTTCGTATCCTGCTTTTTCTTTAAGCTCAGAATTTTCACGGCGCAAACGGTCAACTTCAGTTGCGCGTTCAACTAGAATTAATAGTTTTTCGGTTTCAAAAGGTTTGCTGATAAAATCATACGCCCCCCTTTTAATGGCCGTAACAGCGGTTTCAATATTTCCATGACCACTAATAATGATCACGGGTAAATCTTTATGCTTTTTCTTTACCGCTTCTAATATTTCTAAGCCATCTAATTTGCTACCTTGTAGCCATATATCTAAAACAAGCAAAGATGGTCTACGTGCATCAATTTCCTTTAACGCATCATCACTATTTCCTGCCGTACGAGTGTCATACCCTTCATCGTTTAAGATGCCTGAAATTAAATCTCTAATATCAGCTTCATCATCAACGACCAAAATATCAAGCGCCATGAACTATCCTTATATTACTTTTAGCCCTTAAATCATCATTTTCTGTAAGTTGGTCTTCATCATCTTCAACGCTTTTAGTTTTTCTAAATATCAAGGTTGAAGAGGCCCCCATATCAGCATTATTTTCTAAAACTAGATTTCCGCCATGATCTTTCATAATTTTCTTAACAATTGCTAATCCCAATCCTGTTCCCTTACTTCTGGTGGTCACATAAGGCTCAGTTAAGCGGTCAATCATACCCTCAGGCATACCTATACCATTATCAGATACGGTAATTTTTGAAATATTTTCGTCATCTCTTAACTGAATACGAATTTTCCCGCCCTCTTGTTCGTTGAGAGCTTCTGAAGCATTTTTAATAATATTTGTTAGTGCCTGACCGATCTGTCTTGCGTCACAATCAAAATAAATAGGTTGATCTGGGAAATCTGTTTCGATCATTATGCCTTTATGGCTTAAGTCCATTAAGAAAGTAGCCTGCTTGGCAATTTCAACAAGGTCTTCTGTTTGAATAATTGGACTAGGCATTCTAGCAAATGATGAAAATTCATCAACCATTTGACGTAGGTCACGAACCTGCCTGACAATTGTATCCGTGCATTGTGTAAAAATTTCAGGGTCTGATGTAACCTCTTTTAAATACTTACGCTTTAGACGCTCGGCCGATAATTGAATGGGTGTTAATGGGTTTTTAATTTCATGCGCAATTCTTCTTGCGACGTCAGCCCAAGCTGCCGTTCTTTGTGCGGCAACTTGTTCCGTTATATCATCAAAGCTAATAACAAAACCTTTTGCATGCTTTCCTTTTAATTCTGCAGTAATTCGAACTAATAGGTTTAATGCATAATCACTTCTGTTTAATACAATCTGATCTTCTACACCTTCCGTTTTTGATCTAATAATTTTATCAAAAAGCTCAGATACTTCTGGCATAACGGCATTAATATTCCTGCCTTTCAGATCCTCTTCATTTATTCCAAGCATAATAGAAGCCGATCTATTAGAAAGCGTAATATTTCCCCCATCATCTAATCCCATAATACCCGGTGATACGCCCGATAAAACTGTTTCAGTGAACCGGCGTCTTTCATCAAGTTTCATATTAGCAGAAAGCAAGTCTTTTTGCTGTTTCTGAAGCTGGCGCGTCATGGTGTTAAATGCTTTTGTTAGGCCACCTAAATCATCATACCCCGCCTTGATAGGGGCACGTGCAGAAAAATCACCTTTACCAACCTTATCGGTTGCACCCACAAGTGTATTAATTGGCTTCATGAGATTACTTGCAAGACGGAAGCCTAACAACGCAGAAATAAATAGAACAATTAACGCAAGGAATAAGAAGGTAATATTAAATAAAAGTCTGTATTCCGATAATTCTGATTGGGATTTTTCAAAATCATCTTTAGCTTCCAATGTTCTTCTTACGAGCGCTAATGCTTGTGCATCAATTAATCTGCCAATATACAAATATTGATCTAAAAAAGCATCTAACCGAACAATAACCCTAATTTGTCCATCATTTTCGCCACTAGAAAAAACCTTTACATTCCCGTCGGCAGCCTCTTCCATAATTTGTTTATTTAATCGTCCATCAAAGACACTGAAAGTCGATGTCGCTCGCGAGGTTACTTCGCCTTCCCGATTAAGAATAATGGCATCAGAAAGCCCAAGAGCACGTGCCTGAATATTCAAAGCTTGATCAAGTAATTCTGGTTGACTAGAAAACACAAACGCACGTCTATTCAATTCATTTGCCATGCCAAGTGCATCGGCACGAATAATATTATAATGTTCTTGGATGTATGTCTGCGCAACACTTTCTGAACTATCAATAACGGTTTGTACTTTTTCACTAAACCAAGACTGAATTCCAAATTCGAAAAACATTATGGATACAATCGCCACAATAATTGTTGGCGTAATCGCAATAACACTGAATAATGTTACAATTCTTCTGTGAAGGCGGGTTGCCGCAGCTCCTTTTTTACCTTCTCCCCATAACTGAATAAATTGACGAACGACCAGCGTTCCCAAAAGCAACAGATTTACGGTAATAAATAAAACAAAAATATAAAGATTGTCTGGTGTAGGAGATAGTGGCGCGGCATTTGAAAATAAAGCATATGCCCCCCCAGCCGACATAAGCAAGCCGAGGAAAAGTACATATACTAACTTATTTTCCAAATCCACTTTCCTTGCCCAGAGCTTCATTCTGCTAAGGATGATGGATTTTTTTCGCAATACCTGTTCACTCATAATGAATAGAGACTATCATATTGTTGCAATAATGCAACATTTTAGCACGTTTTTAAGAATATTAGATAGCAAAAAAATTAAAGTCGATATTTTATAATTGGAATATTAAGTTCTTTAATTTTTTTACGGAGAGTATTCCGGTTTAAACCTAGCATTTCTGAGGCTTTTATTTGATTTCCTTTTGTCGCATTTAATGAAAGTTCAATCAGAGGGCGCTCCATTTCACTTAAAATACGTCCGTATAATCCTTTAGGAGGCAATTCATCCACATTATGTGCATCAAAATATTTCTTCAAATGACGGTGAATTGATTGCTGTAATGTCTCTGAAAAATACAATTGATCTGAATTTTGGTCGTCAGAATCTGATTGAATAATATTACCTTCAGATAGTTCCGTTATTACATTCTCAAAACTAATTTCATCTTCATTATATAATGCGGCCAAACGATGAACTATATTTTCAAGTTCTCTAATATTACCAGGCCAATCATATTTTTTAAGTTGCTCAATTGCATTTGTCGCCATAACTTTCGGGGTTGAATTATTTTCTTCTGAATAATTTGCAAGAAAGTAGCGAACCAAATCATCAATATCAGATTTGCGGTCTCTTAATGGCGGAAGGTTTATGGGCGCGACATTTAGACGGTAATATAAATCTTCTCTAAACAACCCTTGGGCAATTAAAGTTTTTAAATTTCTGTGAGTTGCGGCAATAATTCTAACGTTTATTTTAACGGGATCACCACCACCCACTGAAACAAATTCACCTTCTTGAAGAACTCTTAGAAGTCTTGTTTGCGCCTCCATAGGCATGTCGCCAATTTCATCTAGAAATAAAGTACCACCTTTGGCCTTTTCAAAGCGCCCTATATTTTTTGACACCGCTCCAGTAAAAGAGCCTTTCT
>NZ_CBFIEP010000156.1:0-7682 GCF_965661635.1 Pseudemcibacter sp.
AATGAAGCTTGCATTCACTGTCTGTTATGAGTAGTTTGCCATTCACATTTTGAATAAGAAGCGCTTGTAGCTCAGCTGGATAGAGTACTTGACTACGAATCAAGGGGTCGGGAGTTCGAATCTTCCCAAGCGCGCCATTCAACACAAAAAGCCCGATGATAATTCATCGGGCTTTTTGTTTTAAAAATACATAATAATATTATTGGTAATTAGGGTCTTTCCATTTACCAGCAGATTTAGAACGAGTAGGTTGTATCAAAACTGGAGGCTCACTTCTCGGATAACCCTCACCCCAGTTTACAGGATCACCTTGCATTTCAACTCTGGCATTTTCAGTATACCAATCAACCAGGTCACCATCACAACGAAGAATGAAAACAAACCCGTTTTCTTTCCCCGCAGAGAAATCTCCATGGCGAATACCCGCAGGTCTAAAGAAATAGCTTCCTACTTTCATCGTACCAAAATTATATTCAAAATCACCATCAAGCATATAGGCTTCTTCAAAAACTGGGTGATGAGCAAGCGGGTGTTCTACCCAACCCGGTTCAGCTCTTATTAATCGCGTGTAAAAACCTGTTTCAGGATCTCGGTAAAGCAATTTAATGTGTAATCCCGGAACAGGTGTGCCACCACGTTCAAAATCCATCGGGCTTCCGTTCACTGGGTCTTCTACATCATACCATTTCATTTTGCCGCTGCTCATGATCACGAGCTCAGCATCTTTGGCCTTATTATCACCGTCTTTATCTCCTGGTGTAAATTGCCAGTCACCATATTCTCTAAAAAGAAGAATTTCTGTACCCGGTTGAACTTCAAGTTTCGGCGTTAAAACTCCCTTAGGGGCACACCAATAATCACCATCACTTAATGTCGTATCGCCGATACGAACCTCTCCTTTAAGGATATACCATTCTGTAAGTGCAGTATGAAGACCAGATGGTCTCGTCCATACAGTTCTAAAGTCTACTCTTAAAGACGCAGAACCATCTTCTTCATCATAGCAAAGGTTCTTTTGAACTGCTTCACCCTGAGCGTGTGGTAATTCAGCAGGATGCCAAATTAAATCATCTTCGTGTACAAATTCTACATGAGGTCTCATACCTAATCTCCTTATTATTTCATGTTGTAATCTACCATTTAGTCAATATAGATAATAATTAATAATTTTTTATTATTATCATAGATATTTATCTATGTTTTTAAAATGCATTAAACACCCCAATGCCCGTCAATTGCAGATTGCACATTACGTTCGATTTTTTTCATTGGAAGCAAATCACGACCATTGTTTAGCATAAAATCAAGAAACATCTGCGCTACTGTCGAAAGTTTTTTATTTTTTAAATGAACCATTTCCCATTGTGATAGAAGAGGAAATCCTTCCACATTCAGTTGAACAATACCATCCGAATCAGCATTACTGAGGGTATATGCCGAAATAATAGAAATTCCCATATTAGCCATCACTGCATGTTTAATCGCCTCATTGCTTTGAATTGTCATAACATCGTTCATTTTATAATTATTTTCTTTTAGAAAGTTTTGTACACCAAATAGAGAACCAGAACCTGTCTCACGCATGATGAACCGCGCATGCTCAATATCTTTCCATTTTAATTTCTTTTTATCCGCGAGAACATGATTTTTCGATGCGATAACTGCAATAGGGTTAGGAAGAAAAGGATAAGCAACGATATCTAGACTATCTGGTAATTCACTAAAAATATAAAGGTCATCTAAGTTCTTGTTCAAGCGGTCAATGATTGTGCTGCGATTACCGATATTTAATTCGACTTCAACACCCGGATAAAGTTCACAAAAGGGCGCCATTATATAAGGTAAAAAGTATTTTGATGTTGTCACAACGGATATACTAAGCGTACCGGAACGAAGCCCCTTTAGATCATTTAATTCATCATCAAGCCGTCCTACAACTTCAAAAATTTCTTTACCTGCTTCTTCAACTTTCCTACCAGCTTCTGTAAGTTTTAATTTTTTGCCAACAACTTCATAAAGAGGAAGACCAAAAACTTCAGATAATTTTTTAACTTGAATAGAAACACTAGGTTGCGTCAGGTTCAAAACTTCGACGGCTCGCGCTATACTTCCTTCTTTTGCAACTTGAAGGAAAATTTCCAATTGCCTTAAGGTTCCCAGTCTTGCGAGTAATTTGATATCTAGGCTTTTAACCAATCTAAGGCCCTCTTAAAATTCCTCTAACAATCGACCAAAGCCTGAAATTTTGTCTTCTATTCCATATGTTCTTAGGGCATGCCAGTAAGTTGCCGTATTAATCGCAATAACAGGTTTATTTAAGGTTTTTTCCATTTCCGCAGCTAAGTTAACCGCTGAAAGATTTGTTCCCACCTGAATAATCGCGTCAACTTCAGGACAGTTCAATTCATTAAAAACATTTTGCGTTGTTTCAGTTGTGACTTCAGCAATTGATGTCCAACTTGGACATTTCAAACATTGATCCCTCACTGTTTCAAAACCATAGTCACTAAAAAAGTTTTCAACTTCTTTATTAGCAATGGGATAATATGGGGACATAAAAGCAATTTTTTTGATCCCACCGTAAGCATTAAGGGCAGCAATAAGTGATTCTGATCCAATTGATATTTTTAATTCGGCGAAATCTTCAATTTGCTTTTTCCAGTTTTTTGCGCCTTCAGCGCCACCATAGAAAGTGACGGCAGACATTCCCATTACCAAGTAATCAGGTGCACATGGAAGCACCCCTCTAACAGCATCTATGGTATTTTCTGAGATGATCATGGTACCTGCCATAAATGTTTCATCAGAAATCGCACTGGCATTTTCAACATAAATACGACTGTAATGATTAGTAACACCTTCGGGCCTCAAATCATCAAAATCTGGTTGCACGATAGTATTGGTTGCGGGTCCTAAAACACCAAATTTTGCTCTATAGCCTAATACATCTTTCATTTAATCAATCCATTTTTAAAATTTAGATACATTAAGTAAATGCCATTTTCTGCTTACGCCTACTATGATAAACCGCATTTTATAAAATATTTTATCTATCTTTTTATTTTTAAAAGCATAAGTTTTTTTAATTCCATAAAAAAAAGAACATATCCAAAACAAATTAGATATGCTCTTTAATCATAATAAAAAGTTTAAATTATCTTCTGCGTGGCGCGGTCCCTCTTGGAATATATTTCTTAAGACCTCCAACTTCTACCTCAGCACCATAGACATTACCTTCATCATCCACTGTTACTCCTTCTGCGACATTAAAGCGTGTTGTTTTATTTGGGTCAGGAATAAAGGCTGTGACCCATCCTGTTTTTGCGCTCCCAATGCGGATGCCACGATCCCAACCAGGATTACGAGTGCCGCCTGAATTACTTTCACTATCACCCACGTAAAGAATATCATTATTATCGATATAAACACCGCTAGGTCGTCCAAACTGGCGCCATGAATTAATGAATTCCCCATCTTGGGTAAAAATTTGTACACGGTCATTATAACGATCAGCAACAAACAATCTTCCTTGGCTATCCATCGCTAAGCCGTGCGGTTCATTCATTTCACCAAATTCAGCGCCCAAACCACCGAATTCCATAATGTATTCGCCTTTACTATTATATTTCACAACGCGGTTATTGGGTCCTTCTTGGCCTCTTCTATGATGACCATCCGCGACAAAAATACACCATTCGGCGCAACAAGAACATCGCACGGTTGATCAAATTCATATTTTCCTGAGCCAGCTTTTCCGGCTTGACCCAAAGACATCAGTAATTCACCGTCCGGACTAAATTTATGCACTTGGTGCCCTACCCCACGCTCCTCATCGCCTCTGCCGTCCGCGATCCAAACGTTTCCTTCATAGTCAACGTGGATCCCATGTGGCCAAACCATCATTCCTTTACCAAAGTTTTTTAAAATTGTTCCGTCTTTAGCAATTTGCATGACAGGATCAATATCTGGTGTATCCATACAATTCCCATTAGCACCGCAACGCTCCGCAGCCCAAATCGTACCATCGCCGCCGTAATATAAGGTACTCGTTGAACCCCAATTGCGTCCATTTGGTAATTCCGCCCAAGTACCAGGCACCATTTCATATGGATTAGCTTGTGCACTGGCCAGTTCAGTCATCGTTATTGACGCGACCCCAGCGAATAAAACTGTTTTAAAAACATTTATCATTTTTGTATCTCCCAAATTATTTTGATGTAGCTAGGATAGGCGGCAAGCCCTTAAAGATCAACCCACGAGCTTTAAGTTTTCGTGAAATCGACGCGACACTCTTACGTCTACTCCACCCTGAAGGTGTATTTTTTTATCCCCGATAGAGAGTGGTTTGATGCTCTCAATTAACGCACGCTTCACAATAGTTGACCGATGAACACGGGCAAAGTCTTTATTTCCTAGTCTACTTTCAATATCTTTCATGGTCGCTCTAAGCATTTATGTTTCTTTACCAACATGCAGTTCAACGTAATTTCCTGCTGCTTCCACCCAGTCAACAGAAGAAGGTTCTATAAATTTAAACTGACCCGCCTTACTCACCATAATTCGCTCTTCATCGTTTTCTTCGATTTGAGCTTCACCGTTTCTTAAGCGTAAGATTTCGCGATATGCATAAATCACCAATAAAATACTACAGTAAGTCATGATATCTTTTCGATATTCATAGAGAATAGCGTAGTTAATCTCTCCGTAGTCATAATATTCACCTGCTAAAAAGTATATTAACTTTCGTAAGGCAATCATTGCAGAAATATGTACAGCTGAGAAAAGAAAACTTAGTGGAATGTGTATGGCTATTCTTTTGGGCCAACTTTTACTTGAAATTGTATAGCGTTCATCAAACATCAGTATTAAGGGAACAATTATTAACACGATAAAAGTACTAGAAAATTCCCACACAAAGGGTTGTCAAACTGGCAAGGGCGTTCCACGTTCGGCATATTCCATAATTTGAGATGTCGCTCTAACAATCGCATCAATAGATACATATAAAAATGTAAATAAAAATAATTGCCAATGTCTTTTGAATGTTTGGATCAAATGAATTATCTCCGTTTATCCCTATAACTACCCTACTTATCCCATACATGATGCCACATATCACAAATAAAGGCCATTCACACCAGTCTGATGGCACATAGTGTTTTATAATTGCACCATATTTTCAATAAATTAATTAGTGACAAAGGAATTATTATGAATTTGGAAAAATATAATAAAAGACAATATTTTTTAGATTGGTTGAGAGTACTCGCCTTCGCATATCTCATTTTTTATCATACAGGAATGATGTTTGTAGAATGGCCCTTTCACATTGAAAGCGGTCACGACAGTCAATTCTTAAAGTCGGTCATGCTTTTGACAGCAACCTGGCGGTTAGATCTTTTATTTTTAGTATCGGGTGTAGCGGTTAGTGTCATGATGACCAATATGTCACTTGGAAAATTTTGTTGGCAGCGCGTTGTGAAATTATTCATTCCTCCTCTGTTCGCTATAATTGTAGTCGTTGCACCGCAACCTTATTTTGAAGCATTACAGAATGGTTTAATTGAACCTGGATATTGGCAATTCTGGACCGAACAATATTTTCACTTTACATGGTTAGAAGGTATGATCACCCCTTGGCCGACTTATACGCATATGTGGTATGTTCTCTATCTATTTTGTTTCACGTTAATCCTCATACCATTGTTCTATTTCATTAATAGTGAATCAGGAATAAGAATTTTGCATGAGTTAGAAGACTGGTTGACTAAGGGGTTAAGATTACTATGGGCACCGTATATTATTTATTTAAGTGAGTATTTTTATTTAGGTCATAATGAGGTTTCACATAATATATTTGATGATTGGCACGCCTTATTCATTTTTGCATATATCCTAATAATTGGCGTCTTATTTGTAAGAATGCCAAAAGTTTGGGTTAGATTTGAAAATATTCGTTTTTGGTCATTATCATTAGCATTAATTTTATATGCCATTGCCTTGATAAAATATAATTTGGAAACCCCGCTAGATTTTATCAATTGGGATTTGCTAGAAGTTTTATTAAAATGGTCATGGATTGCGGCTATTATTGGTTTTGCAAAACGGTATCTAAATTTCACGAATAATACACTCCGGTATTTTGGCTCTATCGTTTACCCTCTATATATTCTTCATCAAACCGTAATGATAGTGATCGGATATTATATTATTGATTGGGGGTTTAGCGCCTTAATTGAATATATTATGATCGCTTTAGGCACATTTGCCATATCATTAATATTGATCGAAGGTATAATTAAACAATCAAACATTCTTAGGATATTTTTTGGACTTAAATCTAAAAAAAATGAGCACGCCTATTTTCAAAAGGCGAGCTCATAAATTTAATTTGAATAAAATATTTAATCCCATTTCCAATATTTTGTACCCTGAATGGTAGCTTGTAATGCAAGCCCCTTCTCGGTCATATTATAAACTGTGATACCGCTCACAACTGTGTCTGTTGCGTTAGCCTCACCGCCATTATCGTCAATTTTCGCTGCTGCATCTGCCTGACCGGAAAGATCCCAGCCTTTATCAACAAATTAATCGAACATAGCGCGTTTATGAAACACCATTACCGTGCGATAATCTTTAATGCCAAGCCCGATACCAACACCGCCAGTAGCCATGCGCATGTAAGTATTTTGGCCGGATCTGTTATCATGAGCAACACCTTTACCACTTCCTGCAGAAAGAAAAATTAAATTAACACCATCGTTATTAAAAACAGCATATCCTTCTGCATTGGCGATCAATTCGCGTGCTTCTGGGTTATTTTCATAAAGTTGCGCCAAGACTTCTTGTCGCATTTCTTGAGTTTCTCTTACATTTTTATCAGATAATTTCGCGTGCGCGGTAAAAGGTAAAGAGATTAAAATGAGTATTGCTATAAACTGTTTAAACATGGTTTTTCCTTTATTTTAATATCTTATTTTAGCATTCTACAACTTTAAATCAAATATTTCGCATTCAAATGTGGCAGAATTAACATCATAGGCGCATTTATTAAAAATTCATTTCTTTTTGAAATTTTCTAGTTTTTTTATAAGCCATTTTTTGCTTCATAGGCGATAAGTGATCAAAAATCGTTTTACCATCTAGATAATCAATTTCATGTTGAATAACTGTTGAAAGCCATCCTTCAGCTTCTAATTCCCTCTCATTACTTTCAATATCCAAGTATTTAACTTTAATTTGTTTGGGCCTTTCAATCTTTAAGGTGACACCGGGAAAACAGATTGAGCCTTCTTCAAACGTCTGTTTTTCATCGTTGGTCCATATAATTTCAGGATTAATCATTTTAACAGGGTTTTTATTATCATTTTCTTGTAAATCATAAGAAATAACACGATTTAAAACACCTACCATAGGCGCTGCAACACCCACTGCGCCTTCACTATATAATAACGCTTCAAGGCATTTTGACAGATCTATAATTTCGGTTGTGATTTTTGAGACATTTTGCGATTTTTCTTTAAAAATAGGATGGGGGCCATAAACCAGTTTCATGAAGTTCTCTCATTTAAATTTCCATAGGATAGATATAAAAGTATTCCAAGAGCTATTATACAATATATAATAGTTGAATAAATTACATAGATCAGAATATTATCTATACTATCAAAATATAATAAAGC
>NZ_CBFIEP010000157.1:0-5680 GCF_965661635.1 Pseudemcibacter sp.
ATAACCTTTTTTCAAACAGTATTACTATAAACCCAAAAAGACCAAAAATTGATGATTTTTATAGTAGGTTAAATACAAAGAAATGGCTTGAGAAATGTCCAAACCTTAAAGTTCACGCACCCAAATATTGCGGTAGCTAACCTTATGATCATGGTCTTGTAGATATATCGGTAAATTGCCGTGTGCTTCATAAGAAGGAGCGCCGATATAAACGGTTGGTCCGGTTAGAGATACATTATTTTGGATCAGCACACCGTTATGTAGTACCGTCATACGTGCTTGTGAAATAACGGTTCCGTTCTTGCTAAAGCGTGGGGCCGTATAAATAATATCATATGATTGCCATTCCATTGCAGGCTTTGTCGCATTTACAAGTGGGATATGTTGTTTATAAAGTGATCCGGCTTGACCATTGTTATAGGTTTTATTTTCATAACTATCTAATACTTGAACTTCATAAAATTGTTGCAGGAATACGCCGCTGTTTCCTCTATCCTGATCGACAAATTTTGCATCAAGAATTGGTATGCGCCACTCAACATGAAGCTGCACATCGCCAAATGATTTTTTTGTACGTATATCCTTAGTGCCGGGGTTTACAGTCATTACACCGTTATCATTTGTCCATTTGTTTGCGCCGCCATTTACACTTTCCCAAGAGGCATGGTCTAGAATAATTGCATCAGATGGGGCACCGCCGTTGTTTGAGGGTATTATTTTCAAAGGCTCTTTACCCCAGACTTCAGTGGCGCGCGGTTCAGGAACCATTTGCGACCAAGAAACACTCATGCAAGTGATTATAATTGTGGTGAAAGATATAGCGGGTTTGATCATTTTTAACGTTCCTAAAAATTAAATATTTCGCAAAAGAATAAAGTTTCAAATTGGGGCTGTCAATTCGTGATATATGAGTTATAGTTTTCTTAAAAAGTAAAAGGGAATTAAAATGGCATCTTATGACGGTTTTGAATATGACGTATTAATCGTTGGCTCTGGCGCCGGTGGGGGAATGGCAGCGCATATATTAGCGGAAGCAGGCGTTAAAGTTTTAATGCTTGAAGCGGGTCGTGATTATGACCCTGTCGAAGAAACCCCGATGTTTATGGAAAACCATGAAGCGCCACTTCGTGGATCAAGCACATCTGATAAAGATTTTGGCTATTATGACGCGACAATAGATGGTGGCTGGTCTGTTCCGGGTGAGCCTTATACCAACGCGGAAGGTACGACATTTAGATGGTGGCGTGCCCGCATGTTGGGCGGTAGAACCAATCATTTTGGTCGATATGTTCCGCGCTTTAATGATCGTGATTTTAAACCCTATACCCATGATGGATTGGGAGTTGATTGGCCGCTAGATTATGATGAAGTGCAGCCATGGTATGATAAGTGTGAAAAACTGGTTGGTGTTTCCGGTAATAATCCTGGCATCTATGATGTGCCGGATAGTGGTGAAGGCGTTTTGCAGCCACACGCAAAGCCACGTGTTTATGAATTATTGGTTGAGGCCGCTTGTAAAAAATTAGGGTTGCCGATTGTGCCGATGCGCCGTGCCGTATTAACGCGCGCACAGGATACCCGTGAAGCATGTTTTAATGCGACGGATTGTGGACGCGGATGTTCCATTGGTGCCGCATTTCAAACAACCACATCGGTTATTCCGTGGGCGAAAGACACGGGTAATTTAAAAGTTGTTACCGATGCGATGGTAAAAGAAGTGCATCTTAATGATGATGAAAAAGCATCAGGAGTTACATTTGTAAACCGCAAAACGCGGGAAGACGTTCGTGTTGATGCGGATTATGTTATTCTGGCGGCGAGCGCTTGTGAGACAGCGCGATTGATGCTCAATTCAAAAAGTGAAAAATTCCCAAACGGTATTGCAAATACTAGTGGGCAGGTTGGCCGTAACCTTATGGATAGCACAGGCGCAGATTTCACGGGGTATATTCCGGCATTAGAAGGACGACCAAAATATAACGAAGACGGGCTTTCAGGTAATCATCTATATATACCATGGTGGGATTATGAAGGGCAGGATAGCGGTTCCGTTAAATTTAAACGCGGATATCATTTAGAAATTGGCGGCGGTTTTGCTGAACCAAGCATGAGCACGGGACGCGGTGTTGATGGATACGGTAAAGAAGCCAAAGATAAATTAAGAAAAAAATATGGTAGCGGTATTTATTTCGCCCTACGTGGTGAAATGGTCGTGAATGAAAATTGTTACTGTGATATTGACCCGACCATGAAAGATAAATGGGGTATTCCCGTTTTAAGGTTCCATTGGAAATGGTCTGATGAAGAATATAATCAGGTTGCACACGGCATTGAATGGACAGAAAAAATTATCAAAGCCATGGGCGGGTATGTCACTTCGCCAAAACGTACACCTGAAGAAGCGCTTCTTCCGGGTGGTTTAATTATTCATGAAGTGGGAACAACCCGCATGGGCGATGATCCCGCAACTTCGGTTACCAATAAATGGGGTCAGACATGGGACGTGGATAATTTATACATTATGGATGGTGGCGTTTTTGCATCAAATCCACATAAAAATTGTACAATTACGATCCTAACGTTAGCAATGAAAAATGCGACAAAATTGGCTCATGAAATTAAAGGTGGGGAGATTAAAAATGGGTAAATTTTATAATTCAAAAATCAGTCGTCGTGACAGCTTAAAATGGATAGGTACCATGAGTTCAACGGTTTTGATCGGTGGAATTGTTGTTGGTTGTGATGCGGCAGATGATGCAATGCCCGAAGTTAAAAGCGCCAGTAATTGGCCTGATTTAAAATTTAAAACCATCACGGGACCAAAATATGGTCAAGATCCGGATATGTTAAACCCTGTCGTTCCTTGGCCAAAAACATTAGATGATGATCAGCTTGATATGGTGGCGCGTCTTTGTGATATTATATGCCCCGCCGACGAAGGTGGTCCTTCAGCAACCGAGGTCGGTGTGCCAGATGTAATCGACGAGTGGGTGAGTGCACCATATGAAAATCAGCAGCAAGATAGAGTGCTTATTTTAAATGGTTTAACGTGGCTCGAAGATGAAGCGGGCAGGCGGTTCAATAAAAAATTCCTAACAGCAAGTGATGCTGAGCAGGCTCAAATTTTAGATGATATTGCTTATACGAGCCATGGCAAATTAGAAGAATTTGAACATGCGGTTATCTTCTTCGATAAATTTAGGGCGCTTGTGTTTGGCGGATATTTCACAAGTCCTGAAGGGATTGAGGATATCGGTTATATGGGGAATTCACCAATAATAGGTGACTATCCCGGTCCAACCGAAGAAGCAATGGCCCATTTAGAGCAAGTGATTGCCAATTTACCGACTTAATTATTCTATGATTAGTCGGCCTCTTCGACAAAAGTAGTGACGCTTTGTCTTGGTGTTTCATTGACGCGTAGCTCGAATATGTCGGGCCGCGCGTAATGGCCGATAACATCAAGGTCATATCGTGCTTTTGCAAGGTCATCCATATTAATTTCAGCGGATATAAGCCCTT
The DNA here is from genome assembly GCF_965661635.1 of Pseudemcibacter sp. Taxonomy (NCBI): domain Bacteria; kingdom Pseudomonadati; phylum Pseudomonadota; class Alphaproteobacteria; order Emcibacterales; family Emcibacteraceae; genus Pseudemcibacter; species Pseudemcibacter sp. Next base: position 3,523 of record NZ_CBFIEP010000157.1, read on the forward strand.
CTTTATCTAATAGAGGACCGGCAAGAACGTCGCCGAGTGGACCGATAATGACGCTTCCGCCACTAATCAGAGCATCATCGGCACCCCAGTTATCAACTTTTTGACCGAGTTCATTGGGAGATGGTTGATATTGGCAGGCACTTGCTACAAAACATCTGCCTTCTAATGCGATGTGCTGCATGGTGGATTGCCATACGGGACGGGCATCAACCGTTGGGGCACACCATATTTCAATTCCCTTGGCGTATAGTGCCGTTCGTAGTAGCGGCATATAGTTTTCCCAGCATATGGTTGCCCCTGTTCTTCCTGCATTGGTTTCAATTACGGGTAAAGTTGAGCCATCTCCTTGTCCCCAAATCAGGCGCTCTGATCCCGTGGGCATTAATTTACGGTGTTTATGCGTTAACCCGCCACTTGGATCTATAAAAATTGCTGTGCAATAAAGCGTCGCGCCTGCGCGCTCAATGACGCCAAGAACAAGGTTTGCATTTAACCTTTTTGACATTTCTGAAAGTGTTTTTACCTCAGGACCGGATAAGTCAATGGCCGCATCGTAATACTTTTGATAGATTTCACGTCCGCTTTCAAGACGGAAACCCAATTGTGTCCCAAAGCTTTCTCCCTTGGGATAGCCTCCCAAAATTGCTTCGGGCATGACAACAATATCAGCTCCTGATCGCTTAATCTCTGCTTCATAGGATAATATTTTTTCTAAGGTTTCTTGTGTGCTGCTCGGCACGGAACCGATTTGCAGCACACTTATGGTTTTTAATGTCATTTTATCCTCTTAAATTAAAAATATTTCTTACGTCATCGACGCTCGCGATAGGACGATTATTATTCATAGCGACTGTGGCAGCATGCTTAATCATTTCACCGTTATTTTCTAATAAACTTCCGTCTTCGCGCCAAATATTGTTTTCAAAACCGACACGGATATGACCGCCTACTTTAGTGGAATGATTGATGCAATCTTTTTCGTTTTCGGAAAAACCACAGGCTGCCCAAGGTCTTTTATTATTGACAGCGAGTTTTTTTAATGAATCTTTATCGGGTGTAGGGCCATTATAGCTGCCCATGACATAAAGGACGAATGGTGTGTCATGGTGAAAAACTCCCTTTTTAATATATTCTTCAAACCGAATATGGTCGTCGGGGTTATAAAGAATATATTGTGGGAATATATTTTCTTTGATAACCCATTTATTAAATGCTTCAAACTCACCTAATTCATCATCAGTTGGACAAAGTTCTCTCAGCGCGATAGAGACGGCTTCGGGCTTAAGTTTTTTAACCATTTCCATTTGTTGATGGCGGTCATAAATGCCGACGGCTTCAGTGGTGGCCTGGATAATTAATTGATCACCTACTTTGTTTTTAATGGCATTGATTGAGTTTTGGTAGCGATCAACATCTAAGCAGTGGCTGCCATCGTCTTCTCTAACATGCAGATGAAGAATACTTGCGCCGGCTTCCAGAATTTGTTCAGCACATACGGCCATTTCATCAGGAGAAATTGGAATTTCCGGATGATCTTTTATCTGCCTTCTGGCGCCATTTGGTGCTGACATGATGATGAATGGAGAGGTCGGCAATATTTTATACTCATTATTTTTGACTTGGCTGGATTATCGCAACTTATTTGACCCGGGTCAAAGATTTTAAACACTTTCCGGGTGTAAAGATGGTTCATGAAATAAAACTGACAGGAGGAAAACATGTCAAAAAAACTCGTGGCCGCATTAGGTCTTATCTCTGCTTCGCTTTTTGCGAGCGAAACTGCAAGTGCACAGCAAGCAGGCGATATTTTTGTTCGCGCGCGTGCAATTTATGTATCACCTGATGCGAGTGCCACAACGTCAATTAACGGTACAGCTGATATCGATAATAAAGTGGTTCCAGAAGTGGATTTCACCTATTTTATTGCGGATAATATCGGTCTTGAGTTAATTGCGGCTACTGCAAAACATAATGCAACAGCAATTGGTACGGACGTTGGTGATGTGCCACTTGGTAGCGCGTGGTTGTTGCCGCCAACATTGTCATTACAATATCACGTGCCAATGGAAGGTTATAAGCCATATGTTGGTGCTGGTGTAAATTACACTTTCTTTTATAGTGAAAAAGCTGCGGGTACTCCGGTTAATGGCTTTAACTT
>NZ_CBFIEP010000158.1:0-26106 GCF_965661635.1 Pseudemcibacter sp.
GTCTTCAGTTCGATTGATCAATATGGTCGTTATGCCTGGGGTAAACAGTCCGAAATTGGCCAATGGAATTTAATGAGACTTGCCGATACGTTGCTACCACTGATCGATGATGATCTTGAACGCGCCAAAATAGCGGCAGAGGACGCCATCAAACATTTTAATGAATTGTTTCAAATATCCATCTTTAAGAAATTCAGTCGGAAACTTGGCTTGCTTTCTGACGATGAAAACCAAAATGACCTGATCTCCCTTACCTTTGAAGTCATGACCGAAAATGGGGTGGATTTCACACTCTTTTTTAAACACCTTACAAAAGTATATGATGGCGTTGAAACGAGCCCATTGTGTCGTTTATTTAAAAACCCTGCCGCATGTGATGACTGGCTTAAAAAATGGCGCGAATTTATAACTCTTGATGGTGGCAATGAACAAGATCGCCTCAAGACTATGCAATCCTATAATCCAATACTCATTCCCCGTAATCACCGCATAGCAGAGGCGATTGCTGCCGGTGAGCAAGGGGACTTTAAAGTCTTTAATCGACTGGTCGATGCGTATCGCAATCCATACTCTGAACAACCCGAATATGCCGATCTAGAACAAGCACCCATGGCAACCGAAATAGTAAATGAAACCTTTTGCGGTACTTAAAATTTATTCCATTTGAGCAGAATTATTAATCAACAACCCATTCTTTATACGAATACTTTGAGTGTCTACTTTTGACCCATAGCGGATTTTGAAGAGTTTCCTAAATAAATTCATCATTTTAACTATAATGTATTTTGGGATGCGAAATATATCTAAAACGTAGAGAAATTTAAATGATGTTTGGTGATCCCGACTGGATTCGAACCAGTGGCCTCAAGATTAGGAATCTTGCGCTCTATCCACCTGAGCTACGGGACCACGCGCTAGGACTAGTATCACAGGCGCGTGGTCGTCGCAATAGTTGTTAAAGTTCGTTGTCGTATAGTATACCAACGGTGCCTTCGCGTCTTGGATCTGCGCCGCCTTGCAATGTGCCGTCGTCAAGTTTGAGCACAGCACTTAGTCCAGAGATTTCACCTTCTGATTCAAAGACGTCATAACCAAAATCACGAAGCGCCTGAATAATTTCAGGTTTGGCGCGATTACGTTCAATGCGAACTTGTTCTGTTTTTGCGACCATATTGGGAAGGTCAATGGCTTCTTGTGGGCTAAGGCCCCAGCTCATGATACCGACTACTGTTTTGGCAACATATGAAATGATGTTGCGACCACCCGGTGAGCCAACAGCCATCAGAAAATCATCATTTTCATCAAGGACAATTGTTGGTGACATGGATGAACGTGGGCGTTTTCCGGGTGCAACCGCATTGGCAATTGGGTTGCCGTCCGCGTCTTCATAATCGAATGAGAAATCAGTAAGTTGATTATTTAACACCATACCGCCAGCCATTCTGAGCGATCCGAAATATCCTTCAACGGTTGCTGTCATGGATACGGCATTACCGTCAGCATCCACCACGACAAAATGGGTTGTGCCGTGTGTATCAAGTGTGGCGTCCTTACCGTAATCAAGGCTCGCTTGTTGTTCTTGATAAGCCCATGGATCACCTGACTGAATATTGTTATTGGCGCCTTCACGTGAGATTAGCTTTGCGCGATCTTTGATGTAAGCATCACTCATTAATCCTTTAATTGGAACATCAACAAAAGCATCGTCAGCAATAAATTGATTGTTATCGGCATATGTAATGCGCAGTGCTTCCGCAAGCAGTGTCCAGTTTTGCGGGTCATCCGCACCCGCGTCTGAAAATTGTGGTGCTTCGTTTAAGATGCTCATCACCATTGATACAGATACCCATGATGAAGGTAGTGCAGAACCACAAAGAGTTGTGTTGCGGTACGTGCTACAGTATGCATCACGTTTTACGGCGTTATAATTCGCTATATCTTCAACGGATAATGTACCACCATTTGGCATTTGCTGAGCTGCGGCCGCGATTTTTTCAGCCAGTGGCCCATTATAAAAATCATCAGGATTATTAGCGACGATCTTCAATGTTTCCGCATAATCAGGGTTTTGTAGGATATGACCCGCAGGGAGCGGGCTACCGTCTTCGAGGTGAAGATATTCATAAAGGTCGGTTGGGCCGTCTGCGGCATCTTTATAAAAATTCTTTTCATAAGCTACGATTGAGTTATGCATACGAGGGGATACCGCAAAACCATCTGTGGCATGGCGCAGGGCAGGGTCAAATGCTGCGCTCCATGGTAATTTACCATGATCTTTATGAGCCATATTTAAAACGGCAACCAGACCAGGTGCACCAATAGAAAGTCCGCTGTTTTTTGCTTTAGAAAAGGCAATTTTTTCACCATTTTCATTAAAGAAAAGTTCTTTTGTGGCGCCCATTGGCGCTTTCTCACGACCATTATAATATTCAATGGTTTTTGTATCCGCATCATAGTGAACCATAAAACCACCACCACCAAGGCCAGAGCTTTGCGGCTCAACGAGGGATAAGGTTGACGCAACAGCAATAGCCGCATCCATGGCTGATCCGCCACTACGTAATATTTCAAGTCCTGCATCCGTTGCGAGTGGATTGGCAGTTACAACCATTCCAACCGGTTTTGGTGCTATGTCCTCAGTTACGGTAGTATTGCTGTCCGTCGTGTTTTCTGAACAGCCAACAATGATAAATGTAAAAAGTAAAAAGAGTTTCTTGGTATAATTAATAGTATATTTCATAATATTTTCTCCCTGCGTTTATTTATTAAACAGTGATTTTAAGATTCGGTCAACAATCGTAGCCATAATTATTGCCCCGCTTGTGTAAAAACCGGGACCCCATAAAAGCATACTTGCCAAATGGATGTTCTTTGATCCCGTTAAAAGAAAGTTTTCCATATCAACATCTGCGCCTGGCATTTTGTCACCACTACATGAATAGGATTTCATAAGGCCTTTTTGGACCATGGTTCTAATCAATTGCGGTTGGTGCTCACTTTCGACGTTTCGATCAACGCTTCCTGTTGTGTTAATCAGAACGCTTGCTTTATCTTCTCCATAATCATGGATAATATGGTAACTGTCGTCATTGTGGTTATAAGTGACTTCTTTTACCCCTTTGATCATCCGTAACCGGCCGGCGCGGTGCAAAGCTAGTAATCGTTCAGCTGTTAATATTGGGCATGATGCTTCATAAGTTAATGTTGCCGTTTCATAGCTTTTACGAAATCTTTTTTCTTCTTCTTGGCTCACAAGACGTGCTGCAAAGATATCCCAAATTTCAAGTCCCGCATCACCAAAAACATCAACTAGTATATTTCGTTCGGTTCCGTTAATTGCGGTTTCTAAGTCTTTGGTGAGAAGTTCAAAAGCACGACTGTTAAATTCTTCAATTGTTTCACATCCTTTATAGGGCTCAATGATTTCTGCCCAGGGTGTGTTACCATTATTTAATTCGCAATCTTTTCTGATGGCTTTCGCGATATCCTCTAATGTTAAGTGTCCAGAATGTTCAAGCGAAGATAGATATTCCACAGTGAAATGTTGCCGTGATATATCTTTCGTCTTGCGGCTTTTCATTTTTTTAAGACGGCCACTTCTTGAGCATAATATGATTTCGCGCTTGTTGGGCCCGGCTACAAATTCCAATTCACCATTTTCTTTGCGGATAAACTTGGCGCCCGTACTTTCTGAAAAGAAACGCCCGACAACATCAAAGGCACTCAACGATGCCCCTAATACATAACAACTTGCATCAAGCGGCACTTTATCAAGTGATGTTTCATTAACATGATCTGGGAAATAAAGTGCTTTTGACCCTTCTGGTGGGCTTTCGTACCAATCTTTATTTGGGCAATGTCCGGTGGTCAGGATGACTTTATCTGCTTCTACTTGCCCACTTTTTGATTTGATAATAACTTTACCGTCAGATTCTGAAATGTCAGATACTTCTTCTGAAATCAAATTAACTTTTATGTTCTTTATACTTGCGTTAGTTAAAGTGGTGCGAAACACATCTTCAAGAAAATAGCCGTAAAAGATGCGGGGAATATTACCGCGATCTTCAATCGCGGGCAGCTCGATGCCGTCTGGTAATTTTGGGTTTGTCTTAAGCCAATTGATGAAGGCACGTTTATTATCGGGTGTTAAACAAAGCGTATCATTGGTGTTGTTCAATAAATAATCTTTGCATTCATCGGCCTTGTAAGGAAGTCCAGGCCCAAATACGCCACTAGCTTCATAGATAGTAATTTCTGAAACCGGATAGCGGTCTACTAATTGATAAAATGCACTTGTGCCAGTAAAACCACAGCCGATTAACGCAATATGATTTGGGAGGGTTTCACTATTAGTCATGAAATAAGCACCTCAGTGGTTTCTTTTACTGTTTCAAGAACAATGAAGGATTCTGTTCCTGTCACGCCTTTAAGTGGTTTTACCTTTTCACTTAGAAAATTTTGCAAGGCATCCGTATCTGCCACTCTTATTTTAATTAAATAAGAGTGGGCGCCACTTATATGGTGAATTTCTTGAATTTCTTTGAAAGTGGATAAAGTTTCAGTGGTTTCCTCTTCGCCTTCATAATTAACATCAACCATGATTAATGCGCAAAGTGACGCACCGACATTTTTCGGATTAAGTACGGCACGCCAATCTTTCACAATACCGCTAGACGTTAACCGTCTAACACGTTCGTTGGCCGTTGAAACTGATACACCGACAGCGGCGGCGATTTCTGCACTTGATAAGCGGCCATTTTTTTGAATTAAATTGGAAATTTTCTTGTCAATATCATCCATATCAATAATATATCCTGATAAATATCTAATAATCAGGATATAATATTAATTAAATTTGAAAATTCAAGCATATTTTGAATAAAAACTACCAATCAAAGCTGGGCTTTGTGAAATGATGACATGAATTGGGATTTTTTGATTGAATTCGGACATTGGTCCTTTATCACAAAATCTTTTTATGAATTGTTCTGATCTGATTTGAGAAACAAGCTTCGGCATGATGCCGCCACCGATATAAATTCCGCCTCTTGCGCCTTGCGATACGGCGATATCTCCTGCTGCGCTCGCTAATATTGAGAGTAATAACTCAACACATTTTATCGCTATAGTATCGTTTTGATTAATTGCTTTTCGGGTTATTTCGGCAGGGGTTAAATCATCTTCGTCCAAATTATTTTTGGATAGGAGAAAATTATATATTCTTTTAATTCCATTCCCCGATAGTAATGTTTCGATAGACGTGTGATCTAATGTTTTATTGCAAAACTTTAATAGTTTCATTTGTTCTTCTGTTTTAGGGGCAAATGAAATATGCCCGATTTCTGTTGGGATCACCGATAAACCATTATTGTGTGGTGCCCCTATGGCACCACCTAATCCAGTTCCCAGACCAAATACACTATAAGGTGCATTTTTAAGTCCGTCAGAAAAGGGTGTAATTGTTAAAAGGTCGTCTTTTGATAAGTGTGGAACCGAATAAACCAAGGCTTCATAATCATTAAGAAGCGTTACATTATCAAAGTTAAATTTTGCTTCAAGATCATCTGAATTGATGTCCCAGTTATAATGCCATAAAACACCATGGCGTTTGGTCATTTCACCTGCAATTGCTAAACGAGCCGTTTTAGGTGGCGGTATGTTTAATGAATTGATGAATGTTTCAAGCATATCTGTGAACGTATTATAATCACGACATTGATAAACATTGATATGCGAAAGATGGTCAATGTTTCCTTCACTATCACTATGGGCTACTGCAAAGCGTCCATTGGTTCCGCCTACGTCCGATATGATCATCGTATCTGTCAATTTTCATCCTTCAAAGTTAGTCATCGCCACTATAACCAAAAGGTTTCAATCTTGTCTATTACTGATATATGTGAAATAACAAAATAAAAGGGTGAGGGAAAAAAGGCATGTTGGCCGTATTATCATTTATATTCTTTACAGGATTGGTTGCGATTATTTCTTATATGAAAACGCGAAATGATCAAATGAAGACATCCGATGATTATTTTCTAGGCGGTCGTAGTTTAACGGCTTGGGTGATCGCTGGTTCACTGATACTTACCAATCTTTCTACGGAACATATGATAGGACTTAATGCGGATGCATATGCGCATACAATTGCGGTAATGGCTTGGGAAACGACGGCGGCTCTTGCAATGGTATTGACGGCGCTCTATTTTTTACCGAAATATCTGGCTCGTGGATTAACAACGATACCGGAATTTCTGGCGTTAAGATTTGATCAAAACACAAGAGTAATAGCAACGATTTTATTTCTGTTTTCCTATGTGGTTGCTATTTTGCCAGTTGTCTTGCTTTTTGGTGCCTCTGGGTTGGAAAGTTTGTTCGATGTATCTGGGGCGCTTGGAATAGAAAAACAAACAGCCGTTTGGGTGATGGTATGGGCGATTGGAACATTAGGATCACTTTATGCAATTTTTGGCGGCCTTAAAGCGGTGGCCATATCCGATACCATAAACGGCATCGGGTTTTTAGCAGTTGGATTACTTGTTCCAATTCTTGCTTTACTATATGTGGGGGAAGGGGATCTATTTGGCGGATTGAATAAAGTTTATACCGAAGTTCCGGAAAAATTTGATATCACAGGTGATGAACCGGGATCATTTCTGCCTTTTGGTGTTTTATTTACAGGTATGATCGTCAATCAAATCTTTTTTTGGTGTACCAACCAATCCATCATCCAACGAGCACTTGGCGCAAAAAATCTTGCGGAAGGTCAAAAAGGGGTTCTCATCGCTGCGTGTTTTAAGCTTCTTGGACCGATTGCCATCGTACTTCCGGGTGTAATCGCATTTTATTTATTTAAAGATCAATTGGGCCCTGAAAATGCGATGCTTGCCTATCCAATGCTTGTGAATGAAATTTTGCCTGATCCACTCGTTGGTTTTTTTGCGGCTGTTATGGTTGGTGCGGTACTCAGTACTTTTAATAGCGTTCTAAATAGTTCCGCGACATTATTCAGTCAAGGTATCTATCAGGTGTTTATGAATAAGGATGCGTCAGGCCCAGAGTTAGTTTGGTCTGGGAGATTATGCAGCATTATCCTTGCGATTGTGGCAATGTTAGCGGCCCCATTGATTAATACCGAAGGCAGTCTTTACAATTATTTGCAAAAAATTAATGCTACATTCTTTGGTCCCATGCTCGCGGTCATTTTACTTGGATTTATGACAAAATTTGTGACGGCAAGGTCCGCGAAAATTGCCATGGTTTTGGGTCCGCTCATTTTTTATTTTTTGGTTTTTGCTTTTGGTGCAAATGTTCAAAGTTTTTTCCAAGAATTATTAGGGATTAGTGAAGAAATTCATTTTCTGCATTTCTTAGCGCTGGTGTTTTTAATTACTATTTTCATGATGTTATTAATTAGCAAAATTTGGCCTGAGGATTATTTGAAAAAGACAGTGAAAAAAGCTTCAATAAATCTTGAGCCATGGAAGTATGCAAAATTATCCGGTTTTATCATTAGTTTTCTTGTTATTCTTACATATGTATTGTTAGCAAAATAAAATGAATAAAATCTATCTTTGAAGTAGTAAATGCGTACTTCTAAAGCGTTGTTTTTTTAACTATTTTCAATCCGGTTTCACCTTAAATGCGTAAAGAAACCATAATTAAGTTAAGGTGGGTCCATAATTAAGTTAAGGTGGGTCATGTACAAAGATGAAAGAAAGTTGAACGTAGCCGTTATTGGCGCGGGTATATCCGGATTGGGTGCTGCGTGGTTATTATCAAAAAAGCATAATGTAACTGTTTTTGAAGCGGATAATCATTTTGGTGGCCATGCGAATACGGTGACGGCAATTACACCGGATGGGGACATTCCCGTTGATACAGGTTTCATTGTTTGTAATGATAGAAATTATCCAAATTTCCTGGCTTTGATGAACGAAATTGGCATTGCCCCTTGTCCGACAGAGATGTCGTTTGGTGTTTCAATGGATAGAGGGGGATTTGAATATGCGGGCAGTCCTAAACTCACTAGCTTAGTGGCTCAGCCTCTTAATCTAGTTCGTCCAAGATTTTGGAAAATGGTTCGTTCTATTCTTCGCTTTTATGAAGAAACCAATAAAATTGATCCTAAAAAGGCAGAAGAAATTACATTAAGAGATTTTCTTAATGAGAAAAATTATGACGATGGTTTTATGCGCGATCATATTTTGCCCATGGCCGCAGCCGTTTGGTCAACACCATCTAATAAAGTGGGCGATTTTCCCTTAACAAGTTTTCTTCGGTTTTGCCAAAACCATGGCTTATTGCAGGTTAAAGACCGACCCCAGTGGTTTACTATTCCTGGGGGCAGTAAGAATTACGTTAAAGCATTAATGAATGAAACCAACGCCATTTATTATAATAATGCGCCGATAACTAATATTAAAAGGGTCAATGATGGGGTTTCCGTCAAAGCACACGGCAAAGAAGAGGTTATTTTTGACCGTATTCTAATCGCTACTCATGCGAATACAGCCCTTAAGATGATTAATGATGCCGATCCACTTGAAAAAGCTATTCTTGGTTCTTTTAAGTATGCCAAAAATAGAGCCGTTCTTCATAGTGATAAGCAATTTATGCCAAAAAGAAAGCGTGCGTGGTCAAGCTGGAATTATATGCAAAATGACAGTGATGATGATCGTAAGTTATCTGTTACCTACTGGATGAATATGTTACAGCCACTAGATACTGAAACAAACCTGTTCGTAACCTTAAACCCAGAAGAGGAACCAAGAGCGGACCTTGTTCATTATTCAAAAGATTATGAGCATCCGATATTTGATCTTTCGACTTTGGATGCGCAAAAACGTATGGGTGAACTAATGGGTCATAGAAATATTTGGTATGCTGGAGCCCATTTTGGATATGGCTTTCATGAGGATGGTTTACAAAGTGGATTATATGCAGCAGAGAACCTTGGAAATGTTAAGCGTCCTTGGTCATTACCGGATATGAATAGTCGTGTTTTAACTTTGGAACATGCAAAGAAATTAAAAGATCAAATAGAAGATATCAACCAGTCAAAAGAGGTTGCTTAATGACTGGTGCACGCATTTATAAAGGCCAGGTGTTTCATAAACGCTTTTCACCTAAGGAGCATCAATTAAAGTATAAAGTTTTCACACTTTATGCAGATGTTGATGAATTGGAAGAGTTAGATAAATCGTTAAAATTTTTCTCATTAAATCGTTTTAATTTCATGAGTCTTTATGAAAAAGATTATGGTGACCCAAGACTTAAAGAAAAAAGTTTAAAATCAAAATTGCTCGATTTATTAGATCAAGTTTCAATTGAGCGGGATAAAATTAAATCCATTAAAATGCTGACTTATCCTCGTGTTAATGGATATGTTTTTAATCCCCTCACTGTATTTTATTGTTTTGGTGAAAATGATGAACATCTCGCCATTATTTATGAAGTCAGAAATACGTTCCGCGAACGTCATAACTATATTTATCCGATACCAGAGGGCAAATCTTTTAATGATGTACATCATGTTGATAAATGCTTCCATGTAAGCCCCTTCTTTGATCGTAAGGGGGAATACCGTTTTAAAATAGAAGAACCAGGTAAATCGGCTCGTGTCATTATCGACTATCTTCATAACGGTGAAATGTTGATGACTGCTAACTTTATTGGTGAGGCAATAGAGTTAACGGATAAAGAAGTTTTCTTTTTATGCTTAAGAGCACCCTTTATGACCATGAAGGTGTTTGCTGGGATATTATATGAAGCAATAAAGCTAAAGCTAAAAGGTATTAAAGTTTTCAAACATCCAGAAAAACATACTTATCAATCCACTATTGCTGTTGGAGTAAAAGGGACTTCTGCAAAATATAAGGAAAAACAATGAAAAATATTGATGAAATCGCGGTACAGCCTATTGAAAAATATTCAGATTCAAAAGGTATTTCAAGGAGTAAACCCAAGACAATGTTCGGACGGATTGTATCCTCCCTTATTTCAAATATTGAATATGGTGGAGTAAAAGTAACGTTACCTAGTAGTGAAGTTGTAAGCCATTTTGCTAGTAATAACGGCCCCATCGCAGAAGTTCACTTTAAAAATTGGCAGGGTATCATGAGATACCTTACAGGTGGTGAGCTTGCGTTTGCTGAAAGCTATCTGGCAGGCGATGTTGATATTCCACGCCTTTCATCTTTGTTTAACTGGTTTTTATTAAATGAACATGTGCTTAGAAAACAAAAGAAACGTTATTGGTTTTCTAAGCTTATTAATAAATATACTCATCATGTATTGCGTGATAATAGCAAATCAGGTTCGCAGAAAAATATTTCTTTCCATTATGATCTTGGAAATGATTTTTATGAAATGATGCTTGATCAAAGTATGACTTATTCATCAGCCGATTTTACAGAAACGACTGATTTACGTCAGGGTCAATACAATAAATATCAACGTATTATGGATACTATTGATATTAATGATGGTGAAAAAGTACTTGAAATTGGATGCGGATGGGGCGGCTTTGCGGAACACCTTTTGCAAAATAAAGATGTGGATTACCGCGGTATTACGATTTCAAATGAACAATTAAAATATGCCAAAGATAGGCTTTCAAATATTTCAGCAGAAAAAGACTTCGTTCATTTTCAGGATTATCGCGATCTGAAGGGTAAGTTTGACAAAATTGTATCAATTGAAATGTTTGAAGCCGTTGGCCAAAAACACTGGGTCGCATATTTTGATCAGGTGAAGAAGCTATTAGCAGAAGGCGGGCAGGCTTCAATACAAGTGATTACTATTAATCCAGAACGATTTGAAAAATATAGTAATAATGTAGATTTTATTCAAAAATATACCTTCCCTGGTGGAATGCTGCCCACAGAAGAGCTGTTTATAAAGCACGCCAATGATGCCGGGTTAGATGTCACATCCGTTTTTAAATTCGGTAAAAGTTACGCGGAAACCCTACGGCAATGGCGCGAAAAATTCTTGGAAGCCAAAAATAATTTATCTGATTTTGGTCTAGATGAGCGTTTTTATCGTATGTGGTTATACTACCTTGAATATTGTGAAGTTGGTTTTGAACATGAAACCATTGACGTAGCACAGTTTACTCTCGGTCACAGATAAAGAGATAAAAAATGTTAAAGAAATTTTTAATTCTAATCCTAGCAGGATTTATAACGGGATGCAGTACAATGAATGTAACACAATATAAAGAAAACGAGCCTAAGCTCCTACTTGAAGAATATTTCGTCGGTGAAACGACGGCCTACGGTGTATTTGAGAAAAGATCCGGCGAAGTTGTTAATCAATTTAAAGTTAAAATTACCGGAACATTTGAAGATAATGTTTTAACGTTGATCGAAGATTTCGAATATTTAAATGGTAAAGTCGAGCAGCGTATCTGGAAAATCAATAAATTATCTGATGGTCGATACGAAGGTACCACAAACGGCGTAATCGGTATTGCCAAAGGCCAGGTTTCCGGCAATGCATTTAATTGGCAATATGTATTTGATACGCAGGTTGGCGATACGAGTTATCACTTGAAATTTGATGATTGGATGTTCCTGCAAGAGGATGGTGTGCTTATTAATCGTGCACATGTTTCCAAATGGGGATTTAATGTTGGTAGCGTAACACTATCCTTTTATAAGAATTCATAAGAGTTTTCCTCCCAGAAGCTAATTTCATTAGCTTTCCCAAACTTAAGAGACCCTATGAAAATAGTGTCTCATTTTTTTTGAGTTAAACGAGCAGTAATATTAAAGAATAATTTATATGGAAGTAGACGCAAAAATTTTAGTTTCAGAATAAACGGATTTGGAAAAGAAATATCAAATTTATTGCTCATTAGTCCTTTTATGGCTCTTCTAGCCGCATCATCAGGTTCCATTAGCTGAGGCATTTCGAAATCATTCATTTCCGTTAAGCGTGTTTTAATAAACCCAGGGTTAATAAGTCTCATATCGAAACCACGTTCACGCATCTCAGGTGTCATACCTTCAATCATATTTATTAATGCGGCCTTAGATGGTCCATAACCAATACCACCCGGAAGGCCGCGCCATCCACTTGGCGATGTTACGGTTGCTAATGTTATTGAGTTTGTGGGGTTGTCGCTTTTTATGATTGCATCAATGATATTCGCACTGCCAACATAATTGACATCTATCATATCAGCGATCTTTTGCGGATCAAATGTCTCAACATTCATTGGTGCATAGATAGCGGCATTAATAATGATTAGGTCTGGTAGGGAACCATTCTCTGCTATAACTTTTTTTGTTGCTTGATCACATTGATCGCGATTTGTGATATCGAGCTTAATAGGTGTTGAATTATCAAATTGATTGCTAAGTTCATCAAGAACATTAACTCGTCTCGCAGAGATATATGTTTTACAACCATGGGCCGCTAATTGCCGGCTAATCTCTTCGCCTAGCCCGCTGCTCGCGCCAATAATCCAAGCCGATTTCCATGGAGTGCCCATTATATACCACACACATTACATTCATAAGAAATGATAGAATCGTCCTTACTTTTAAATTGTAATCCAACCCAGCGACCTTTTTCATCATACCATGTTGTGACGTCTTTTAAGTCACCAGAATATTCATGACGTAGAGCGGGGCGCGTTTCATCTTGGATAGATATCTCTTCCCATCCCAATTCTGAAATAGTGACGTTATTCGTTTTTCCAGTGATCGAATTTAAAACCATATCCGCGCTTAACACATTAGGGTTCCAGTGGTTCGTGGAAAAAAGGGGCGTACTTTTATCTTCATAAGTATAATTGACCTCTGAAACTTCACCATTATCATTGGTAAAGGCATTGAGGGTTTTTAATTCATTAGCTTGCCAAATTTCTTCAGCTTTATAGTCAAAGCGATATGCTGTAATGAATAAAAATTTAACACGAATTTTAGTTTCGGCATTAACAATCAACTTGTCATTTTCTTGTTTGAATGTGACAAAATGCTCGCCGATCTTCTTGCCATTTCTTTTAACATCAAATTGCATTTCTTCGCCATAAAGCGGCAATACCCAACTTTCCATATCGGTAGAAATTTCTGGTAATGAAGTATTTGTTACACTCGCTAAGGCGAGGATCATTTTCATCATATTGACACCTTTTAATCTATACTTACTTTTTACGTATTCATTGGTGAAATAGATCTATCTTACTCGTATAGACGTATAAAAACTGTACATTTAAAAGCAGGACAGAGTAATGAAATATATAAATTATGGGCTATTATCATTTCCTGCGGCGATTTCATTACTATTGATGCAGGTTTATATTCCTCCATTTATAGCAGAACAAGGCATTCTATCAATAACGATAATTGGTTTGGTGTTTTTTGCCGCCCGCCTTGTTGATACTGTGTCAGATCCATTAATTGGATATTTATCTGATAAAACACCATTGAAAACCGGCAAGAGACGCATTTGGATATTGGTGAGTGTACCTTTATTTCTAATCGTATTTTACTTGATCATTCTGCTGCCTAAATCAGAATATCATTTATTACTATTAGCGTCCCTTTGGTACATTTTGGGCACAGCAATCATTATTCCCTATTACACATGGGGAAGTGAATTAAGCTCAAACTATAATGATTATACGAAATGGACTTCGGTAAGAGTTGTCTTTGGCCTCGTTGGGTCGATAGCGGCGCTTATTCTTCCTGTGCTCGTTTTGGATAACCCATCGACAGTTGACATTCTTGAATTTACGCTCTGCTTTATCGCGTTTTCTTTCTTGGTAGCTATTTTATTGATTTTAAAAGTGCCCGATAACGCAGTCGTCAAACATGACGGATTTTCAATAATCACAGCGTTTTCCATTTTTAAAAAAGAATCCCTTTTTAACAAGCTAATTTTAAGCCATTTTTTTAATGGAATTGCTAATGCGCTTCCGGCAACTTTGTTTGTATTTTTTGTAACTTATGTTTTAAAGCGTTCTGAACTAGTTGGACCATTATTGGTTTTATACTTTTTATGTGCAGCACTTTCTGCGCCGTTATGGATAAAGTTAAGTCAAAAATGGTCAAAAGAAGCGGCATGGAAATTCGCGATGACGTTGGCGTCAATTGTGTTTCTTGGTGTGTTATTGGTTGATGAAAGCGCATTGGTGCTATTTATTTCAATAACCATATTCACTGGTTTTATGGCAGGTGCAGATTTATGCCTTCCTTCAGCGATGCTTGCTGATTTAATAGATGTTGATGAATATGAAACGGGAAATCGTCGTCCAGGTATTTATTTTGCGATTTGGGGGACAGTATCAAAATTGACTTTGGCTTTTGCAATAGGAATATCATTTTTAATATTGGGGTTACAAATGTTTGAACCTAATGGCCAATCAGAACTGGTTGATGTGACCGTCTTAACGCTTCTTTATGCGCTACTTCCTGCTGCCTTAAAGTTAGTCTCAATAGTAATAATGCGCGGCTACGAATTAAGTAGCGACGCGCATCAAAATATAATTTCTAATCTAGAAAAATAAAAAACTAGAATTACAGCCCTATGAAGGGTTGCAAGATTTTACCAACAATTCCATGAATCTTAATTGGTGCTTCAGTGACAACAAGACAAATACATTCTTCACCTTCATTGATGATTGGTTGATGGTTATGAGTATGCTCATCAGCCACTTCAATCATACCAGGTTTGTATTGCTCTCCATCCGCAGAGTAGCCACCTTGTAATACAAGTGTCATTTCTAAACTACGGTGATCGTGCATTGGAACTTTTGTGCCGCCTTTGGCACGTAATAACCAAAGTCTTTCATCATTTGGTCCTGTCCATAGACGAACTTGCGATAGGCCCGGACCCATTTTTTTCCATTTCAAATCATCTAAATCACCATCTAAATAATCTGATAATGATTTTGGTAAATGATTTTCAGACTTAGACTTCATTTGTGGAAAAGATGCAATCTCTTCATCTAGACGACCAAGAATATCATTAAACATGTCATCTGAAACGGATGATGTTTCCGTATTTTCAAGAAGCAGGCCACCAATGGCTTCTGCATCGGCTAACTTCTCTTGAAGTTCCGGGTGATAATCAATATGTGATGCCACAACAAGTGCATGAGCCTCACTTAGTGAGCCTGCAGCATAGGATACGACCCACTCTTCAGGTATCATTCCATTTTGCATCATTTGTACTCTCCTATTTCGCGGCGTAACGTCTGAAACGCTGTTCTTATACGCGATTTTACTGTCCCAAGCGGAAGTTCTAATCTTTCCGCGATTTCAGAATGGGATAATTCTTCAAAAAATGATAATTTAATAACATCTTGCTGGTCGCTTTTTAATTTCGACATCGCACGTTGTATCAAATTAGCGGTTTGTGCACCTTCTAATGGTTGATCCGTTTTCTCAGGAGCAACCATATCTCCCATATGATCATCCGCATTTACCTCAGGGTATTTTTGCTTGCGGATAAGATCAATATGTCTATTACGAGCTATTCTAAAAATCCAAGTAGACACTTTTGCTTTTTCAGGATTAAATTGACTGGCTTTTTGCCACAAAGTAATCATTACATCCTGCGCAACGTCCTCAGCTTTTTCACCAGTAAGGCCCAAATTAATCAAATAAGATTTTAGTCGAGGGGCGAAGTGATCAAAAAGTGCTTTGAATGCATTTTTATCTTTTCGCTCTGCGATACGGACGACCAGTTCTTCGTGGCTCGCCGTTTCCAGGCTAAACTTCTTTTTCATTACCCCGCCTTTTGAATCTAAATCACAGGCAATATTGACTGCAGCATTAGGTGCTGTCAAGTGATAAGCAGCCTCCATCATTCTGAAAGAAGGATGGGGATTATCAGGACTGTTAATTTCAAAATTTTCTATTCTCATGGATTTTTTACGTTAGTAGTTCCAAAACAGATGTAAAAAAGTGAAAAAAAATTCAACAAAATAAATTTTTACTGAAAGTAAATCTTATGAAAGGATTTTTTGTCATTATGCAGTAATAAATTCTGCTAAAAGGGAAGGTTTTTTCATGATTTATGAGCCAAAAGCACCAACGAAATTAAGTGAGGTCGGTTATGACCTAAATTTGGTTTTGCAATTAATATGTAAGGGAATGTATCTGGAAAATTTAGAAACAGCCATTCAATTTTCTTATGAGATAAAACTTCCAACGAATATCATTGAGCAGGCATTACAAGAACTCGTTAGCAGAAAACAGGTTGAATCTGTTGGAATGATGAACAGTACCACAGGTGGGCTTGGTTCATTAAGGTATACCTTAATGGGGGCAGGGCGGAAATTTGTACAGGACGCAATGAACCAAAATCAATATTTTGGCCCCGCACCTGTGCCCTTGGAGGCCTTTTGTAACCAGGTGCGCGCACAGTCCATTGGCGACGAACGTGTTTCACCAGAAGATATAGAAGCATCGTTTTCAGACATTGTAGTTCCAGATGAATTTACGAGGCAATTGGGGCCAGCAGTGAACTCGGGAATGAGTATTTTGATTTATGGTCCCGCCGGTAATGGAAAGACCACAGTTGCAGAAAAAGTGGCACATATTTTTGATTCCGTTATTTATGTCCCTCATGCCATTGAAGTAAATGGCACAATAATCAAAGTATTTGATGGATCGGTACATGAAAGTGTTGAAGTTGAAAACCTACCAGTGGAGCGCTGAAAATTATTCCGAGAAATGGTGGATAAAAGATTTTTACCTTGTAAACGTCCCGTCATCATCACGGGCGGTGAATTAAATATGGAAATGCTGGATTTAAAATATAACGAAGTCAGCAAATATTATGAAGCCCCCCTACATATTAAAGCATTAAACGGTACATTTATTATTGATGATTTTGGACGACAACAAGTTAGTCCCGAACAACTTTTAAACCGTTGGATTGTTCCCCTACAAAGCCGGATTGATTTTCTGAAACTACATTCAGGAAAATCGTTTGAATTGCCGTTTGATGAATTGGTGATTTTTTCCACGAACCTAGCACCGGATGATTTAATGGATCCCGCATTTTTAAGACGTATACCTTATAAATTGGAAACAAAAGACCCTTCAGTAGAAGCATTTAAGGCTATATACAGTGCCGTAGCCAAAAAAGAAGGTTTAGAGCTTACTGAAGATATTTTTGATTTTACTGTGAAGCAAATTACTGAGGTCTCTGGGAAAAGCTTAGCCGCATATCAACCAAAATTTATTATTGATCAAGTTAAGGCTGCGTGTAAATATCAAGGCGTAGAACTAAATTTCAATAAAGAGTTTGTCGCTGAAGGATTGGATAATCTGTATGTACAAAATAGTTCATTTAAAGGGCAAGTGGGTATGTCGCCTTCAAGTTGAGGTTTAATTTAATTAATAAATTGAAATAAACATTAGGTTCGTTGATAGTAATAATTCATTTTTTTAAAATTTGGGTTTAGTCGATGAGCAATATCACCAGAAGAAATTTCGTCAATGGAACTTTAATGTCTGCTGGAATGGCGACGGGTGCTTCGATGCTCCCTTTAAAAAGCTTTAGCCAAGATATAATGGCTGATATTACACCGTCATATTATCCGCCTGCTGAAAAAGGCCTTCGTGGAAGCCAACCGGGCTCTAATGATGCTGCACATGCCCGTGCATGGGGAGGGCAAACCGATTGGGGGACAAACAAAAATTTAAACGAAGAATATGATCTTATTGTTGTAGGTGGTGGCATCAGCGGTCTCGCGGCCGCTTACTTTTATCAAAAAAAGCATGGACGTGATAAAAAAATACTAATCCTTGATAATCATGATGATTTTGGCGGACATGCGAGACGCAATGAACACATGATTGACGGTGACTTGCGTATTGGTCAAGGCGGATCTGAATCCCTAGAAGGTACGGGATCATATGAGGGTGTCCTTTTAGAAATGCTCAGTGATATTGGTATTGATTTAAACCAGTTTGATGAAAGGTATGATTTTGATTTTTTCAAAAGGCATGGGCTCGGCGCAGCCATGTTTTTTAATGAAAAAGTATTTGGAAAAAATAAAATCGTCAATCACCCGCTTTGTGACTATCCGGGGTTTATAGAAGGATTACTGAGGCCAACCATGTCCGTTGATGATGCTGTCGCGCAGTCCCCACTTAGTGAACGGGGAAAAGAACAGCTTCTTCGTGTTATTAAAGCGGATCAATCGGTTTTAAATATCCCAACGGAAAGCCTTCAAGAATATGCCAAAACGCACTCCTATTTTGATTTTTTGCAAAATACTTTAAATGTTGATGATCCGCATGTACTTCATATCGCGAGACATACTTCCGTAGATTACACAGAAGGTGGAACAGATGCACTAAGTCTTTATGATGTATTGGCAAGTGGCCCACTAGGTGGTGATCCTATGGTGGCATGGAAAGACACGCTCGGGGAAGGGGCGTATCAAAACTATATCAATAAAGATAAGGGTACTTATGGCACGGATGACCCATTTATCCAGCACTTTCCAGATGGAAACGCGACAATAGCAAGGTTGCTGGTTAAGAAGATGATCCCGAATGTCGGGCCTGGTCAAAATGTTGAAGATGTTATTTTATCAAGGTTTGATTATGACCAAGTGGATAAACCAGGCAATGCGACCCGACTATGGTTAAATAGCACTGTGGTGAACGTGAAACACATAGGTAGTACGAATAATGCTCGTGAAGTGACTGTGAATTATATAAAGGATAATCAATCTTATACTGTTAAAGCAAAAGGCGTCGTATTGGCCTGCTATAACATGATCATACCTTATATTGTTCCGAATCTTCCTGAAGATCAGTTTGCTGCCTTAAAAAAGCTTACTAAAGTGCCTCTACAATATTCAACTATTGGACTGCGCCATTGGCGACCCATGAAAGAATTGGGTCTTGGTATGGTGATGAGCCCGGGCAATTTGCACACGGCGGTAAACATGGATTTTCCGGTCAGTGTTGGTGATTATCAATATACAAAATCACCGGATCACCCATGCGTTCTTCATATGCGAAGCGCACCACGCGGCGATACAGTTGGCGCTCCGTTACGTCAACAATTTGCTGAGGCACGATATAATATGCTTGCGATGTCTTTTGAAGATTATGAGCAGGAAATTCGCGAGCATTTAACAGGCATGTTTCCAAGTGAATTATTCGATTTTGACCGTGATGTGGAAAGTATCATCGTTAATCGTTGGGCGCATGGTTATTCGCATGGTGATCCCGGTGATGTTGGCAGGGCTCCATTCGGTCGCATTACTATTGCCAATAGTGATGCAAATGATACATCATTAGCCAATAATGCAATCATGCAGGCATATAGAGCCGTTCAGGAACTTTCATAAAATGAAAACATTTATGAAAGCGTTTCATTACTCTTTTTTATTTATTTTTTCTTTTACTTTTCAGGCATCGAGCCAGCAAGAGTATGAAAATGCGATTGAACTTTTGAAGGCTTTTAAGAGTGAAGTGGCGAATTATAATCAGTCACTTTTTCAATATTCAGAAGACGTTAAAATAATTGATATTGAAATTCATACAGCTGGAAATGAAAGCGCTACAGCTAAGTATACCGATGAAGAAATTCCATGGAAGCAAGTCAATAATATTCTTCGGTTAAAAACGGCAGATGGATATGAAGGAATATCTGGCGTTGACACTTATTTAACAGGTGAGTTTGATCAGAAAACTTTTAAAGAATTAAAAAGTATATCATCGACACTCCTTTCTTTAACGTCGCTTGATCCGGTTGTTGTAGGCAAAAAACTAAGACAAAAATATCCAGAACTTAGTAATGAGACGCTTGCTAATGTTGATATTGCATTATGGGACTTAGCATCGCGAAAGGCCAAAATGCCACTTCATGAGTTATTAGGATCTAATCGTAATTCGATAGAGGGATATGCGAGCCTCCCTTTTTATGAAACATTGCCTGAATATATTAATGCTGTAGAGAAATATTCAAAATTGGGGTTTAAAACGTTTAAATTTCATGTGTGGGGTAACTTTGATCAAGACAAGAAATTAATCCAAAAAATCAATAAAGAATATACAAATACAGATTTTCGCTTCATGATTGATTTCGAATATGCCCATAACTTGCAAGATACGATAAAGCTTGCAGAGAGTGCAGATGAGACACTCTTTATTTTATTTGAAGGGCCAATCGACGATAAACTTCTTGATCAATATGCTGATCTGAATAAAGCAATTCCAATGATGCTGATCCCTGCAGGTTATGATAATTATAGTAAAGAATTCATTCTTGAAGCGATCCGAAAAAAGTCATGGGACGCTGCGCGGTTTGATGTCACTTTGGTTGGTGGTTTGACCGCTGCGATTGAGCGTATGATTATTACGGAAGCGGCTGAAATTCCTGTTGAAGTTCAAAGCTGGGCCCATTCATTAGGGCAAGCAGTGAACCTTCATTTAATGCTGGCTAATGATCGCACATCTTTTTTTGAAGCACCGATGCCAAAGGACGTTTTTGAATTTGCTACTAAAAACGGGAACCTCTTTAAAAATGGAAAAATAGAGGCACCAAAAAAAGTGGGGCTAGGTATAGAAGTTGACTGGGATAAACTTAAAACGGCGGATTATTATTGCTCATTTAAATCACCAGAATAAAAATTTTAAAATGATATTCCAATTTTAATTGGTCTTTAAATCGTTTTTGTTATCTTTTTTAGGCCGGGCGGCGTATCCGGATTAACGCCACGGCTTATGGCAATTTTCTCAACATCTAAATAAAACCTTTGTAAGAATGTTAATGCGGCAATGCGGGGGTGAATTTTTTCATTAATTTGCTGCATGCTTATTAGCTCAGCTCCTCTTGCTGCAATATTATCAATTAATTCCTTATGTGATGAATATGATTCATCTTTGATCGGAATATTGATGATCGATAGTTTTTGTTCTGCCAGTGTAACGGGACCATGTAAAAATTCAGCACTGCTAAATGCTTCTGCATGAATGCCGCAAACTTCTTTTAATTTGAGCGCGATTTCTAAGGCGATAGCATAACCGAACCCTCGCCCGAGTACGACGCAATGTTTCATTGATAAAAAATCTTTTTCTTTTAATTGCTGCGGTGAATTTACCACCATATTCATCAAAGAGGGTAGGGTATTTAAGGCACTTTCAAGTTTAATATTTCCTCCCCAATATGAGACGAGCTGTAATAATGCGCTTAATGTGAGCAAATAACTTTTTGTGGCGGCAACGGCTTTTTCTTCGCCTGCCTTTAACGGAATGAAGGTATCAACCAAATCAACAATTGGTGACGTTTCATCATTGATAAGTGCTATGCAATAAGCACCTGATGATTTGGCCATTTTTACTTGATCTAAAATATCAGGACTTCTTCCTGATTGTGATATGAAGATCACTACGGCATTCTCAAGGTTAATTTTTTTATGATAAATACTTGAAACGGAAGGTGCCGATGAAGAAACTTGTATCCCAAGTTCAATTTCAATTAAATATTTGGCAAATACACCTGCGTGATCAGATGTACCCCTTCCGACTGTAACAATAAATGACGGGTTTAAGCTTCTTAATGTCTTTGCAAGAGTTTGGCATAAGGCTTTATTTTCATTTAGTTGTCTAGAGATAAGATCTGGAACTTCTAAAGCTTCTTGCCTCATTATCGTTGATGTCATAATCACTAAATTTCCATTTAAATATTCATGAAAATAACATAGCAAAACAAATATATTTCACAACCTATCAATATGATTTTAGACATTATTTTGGGTGCTCAACAATTAATTCCGGATGTTCTTTTAATAATGTGTAGTAATCTGCCTGACGGTTTGTGTTGCCCTGCCATTTCTCACCTGATCAAGCATTTTTCCATCATTCTCAATCGCAAAACTGGCGACGGTCGCGAATAATTCTACGGCCGCACTATAAGCCAATGAGGCTAGTGCTAATCGATCGGTATTTTTGGGCACACTGAAACTGTTTGTGGCGACAATTTCGCCTTCATCGATTTTTTCTGTTATGGCGTGTGCCGTTGCACCAAATTTCTTTGCGCCTTTAGCCACTGCAAAAGCTTCCGGACAAATGCCGGGATAATTTGGCGAGCCAGGATGGATATTATATGGCTCAAGATTAAGCCGATTTAGTACTGCTTTAGGCACCAACACACCGCTGCAAAAACACAGCAATCTTGTATCATTTAAATCATTTAATATGATGCTTTGAAATTCATTCCTATTGGTTGCAGAAATAACCTCAATAGCGGGTTGGCGTGCCAAAATGAATTGCTCTAAAAATGGAACTTCGCGCTTACCGGTAAGTAAAAATATTTTTCGAGGCATAAAATCTATGACTTTCTAACAATTTAAATCATAGTAAAGCGTATTTTTTTTCTAATCAATAGTTCCTTGGCTTTAATAAATCTATTGTTATTTAGTTGATTGATTAACCAAGCCTAGTATTATGGATTTGGGTTGGTATGTTTATACTCGTATTATTGGTGCATCCAATTGCCCGAAAATTTGCGGCCTATAAGCACCGCGAGAAGCATAATAAAAAATGGCTAAGCTATTTTTAATTATCTATCAGTCTTTTGAATGGCTTTCTAGGATTGTTAGTTTTTTAAGCGAAATCGCTTGAAAATTTCACCATCAATTTTGACGTTATTCTCTTCAATAAAACCTAATCGGGTTATGGCTTTTGCGTTCTTTCGGCTTGGGGGGAATAAGATGGTGATCGATTTTAATTTCATTCGATTAAAGGCAATATCTTTGGTTTTATTATAAATCCTTTTTCCCATCCCCAAAAATCAGGATGAAGCACAAGCGCGAAATCAGCTTCGCCTTGTTCAGGTTGAAGTCCGCCCCAACCGGCGAATTCACCATTTATGATAAAAGCCCACGGCCCATACCCATGCTCATCCCACATTTTCTTTTTTGCGGTTAAAAATTCAAGGCATTGATCCATAGAAAAACCATCCACCAGTAATGGCAATTGCTTTCCTACAATTTCATTATTCATTAATTTAATTATGTCTTTTTCATTTATTTCAGAAAGATGTACAAATTCAATTTTAGCCATAAAATTAAGCCTTTTGTTTAAATTATGCTTCTAACAAATTTCAAAATTTTTAGCTATATTAATTAATGCTTAGGAGCTGGTGAGTATATGCCCTTTTGTTTGATAATTGATTATGTAGCATGATAAAGATTTAGTAAAATTGATTTAGTTTTGAGGCAATTCTAAAGCTTTACGTAATCGTTATATCATCTAATTTTTAAGTGAAATTAGATTGTCAGCCTTGTTTTGAACTATAAGCAATTCAGGTGCAGGTAATGGTATCAAACCCTTTTCAGCAAGATATCCAAAATCACCCATTGCTTTTTCACTTAGAAATTCGTTCAAAAACTCTTCTATGCCAGGAACGGAATCTATATGGGCTTTTTTGACATATACGAACAGTGAGCGCGATATTTGATATATTTTATCTGAAATATTATCAAATGAAGGTTCATGTCCTTCGACGAAGCTTCCTTGAATAACATCACTATTTTCTTCTAAAAAACTATATCCAAAAACACCTATTGCACCTGGGTTCGCGAGTAATTTACCAACGATCAAATTATCATTTTCACCCGCTTCAATATAAGCACCATCTTCGCGAATTGTATGACAGAGAGCTTTAAATCGATTGTTATCTTTTGCTCTTAAGGCTTCGACTTCTGGATATGCAGTACATCCTCCTTCTAAGGCAATTTCTGCGAATGCGTCGCGTGTACCTG
The DNA here is from genome assembly GCF_965661635.1 of Pseudemcibacter sp. NCBI lineage: Bacteria > Pseudomonadati > Pseudomonadota > Alphaproteobacteria > Emcibacterales > Emcibacteraceae > Pseudemcibacter > Pseudemcibacter sp. The sequence goes on from NZ_CBFIEP010000158.1 coordinate 23,756, forward strand.
AAGTGGGTGGTGGACCTAATACTTCAATTTTTGAATTTGGTAATGACGGGTTAACTTCGTTCCAATATTGGTAGGGGTTTGGAATTATTTCACCATTTACAACAACGTCTTTTGCAAGGCCTAGCCAAATATCTTGCAGACTAAAACTTAATTGTGATGCTTCTTTTGAATTTGCAAGCACAATTCCATCATAACCTACCTTAACCTCAATAACGTTTTTAACGCCATTAGATGCACAAAGTTCTATTTCAGAGCTTTTTATGGCGCGGGAAGAATTTGTAATATCAGGATAATTGTCACCAACACCAGCACAAAAAAGCTTGAGTCCGCCACCAGACCCTGTGCTTTCCACAACGGGCGTTTTAAATCCAGTTGATCTACCAAACTCTTCTGCAACAGCCGTTGAAAAAGGAAATACAGTTGATGAGCCAACGATACGAATTTGATCACGAGCCTCGGCTATAGTAATCATAGAAAGACCTACAAGACCGATGCCGATCTTTTTAAGTGTAGGTTTCTTGAACATCTTATTTCTCCATGAAATAATTTTAGTATTTTAAAAAATAGTAGCCTGTTATCATCTATTAATAATAAACTTACGTTACATATTTGTGACGTTTCTATTACCAATGAGTTTGGAAACGAACACCATAAGTATTAATTCTTTGCCCATCATTTAGACCACCATCAATGTCAGATATTGAATAATTGGCTTGTATACGCACAAAGTTATTTAAGTGCCAATTCACGCCTGACTGGTAAGTGGTTTGTTTACCGCCATTAATACCTGCTTCAAGATCATTTAGGTCAGTGACGTCATAACGTGCAGCAATTTGCCACGCTCCAGATCCGCCAGCAAATACAGGGTTTTTAACTTGTGCTTGGTCAATCATTCCTTTTTTATAACCACGTGTCTCACCTGCTAGAAAATAGGAAACACTGGCATATCCGCCGTTAAAGGTTGCGTCTTGACCACCACCATCGGGCGCATTTGTAGTCATCCAACCCCATTCAGCTTGTGCATTAAACGGTCCTAAAATACCAACGAGCTCTAACCCCATAAAAGTATCAGATTCCGCATTAATTATTCCAGTATCAATATAACGGTTCGGTGACAAATGAAGGGGAGGGCGTTGACGATAACGTTTCTCAAGATCACCTTCATCATTTTCACGTTTGAATGCGGAACCACCCACATGGATTAAACCACCATCAAATCTCTTGGCATAAGTACCGCGTGCTGCGTATACACGACCTTGGTTCGCGTTACCATTATCAAAATCACCTTGGAAAACACCGCCTATAAACGTAATATCATTCTTATCCACGTTTGCTGTTAATCCTATTTGACGACCAAATTCAAAAGCATCCGTAAAAGTTGAACGTTCAATGAAAAGTGTGTGTCTTGTTGAATTCATTTCTTCGAATGAGACGGGAACTTTAAACTGTCCTGCCATTACAGAGACGGGATCTAAAGCCCATTCTATGAAAGCGTCTTTGGTTTCAACGCCGCCTAAAGCAAAATCAACTTCAAATTTATAATTGATGTCTTTGGCCATCACACCTTCGACACCGATACGCGCTTGACGCAATTCAGTACGATCCGCAAATTTTCCATTATTATCTGAAAGTGTTCCCCAGTCTGTAAATATACGACCCCGAATTTTCATTTTAAAGTTACCGTCTGCGCTCGAAATTTCAGGCGCACCTTTCCAATTTATATTGAAATCTTGTGCATTGGTTGAGGTGTTAATTGAAAAGAAAGAAGTCGTTAATGCTGCTGAAGCTAAAACGAAAGATTTGATCTTAGGTTGATGCATAAATCTATCCTAAATAAATATTAATGTTGAATATAAAAAAATTAAATTTTAAATAAGTTTACTGTTACAATTTGGGGGTATTTTTATTTAAGTTATGTTTCAAAGTTATTTCATTAATGTTACTTTTTTATGACATTATAATATTTCGGTAATTATAATATTTCGGTAATTTATTTTTTTTAATAAATTTCAACTTTTAAAAATTTATCTTAAAAGAAAAACATTTATCTATTTGATTAGAATGTAATATTTGTATTTCACATAAATAATCGAGTAAAATCATGAGCACTACACGGATTGTCATAAAAGTTTAATACTTCTTCTGTAACAAAAATGTTTCACATTTGTTACACAGACTCAAATTTGCTATAAAACATAATCAAATCTTGGACTAAAAAATGATAGATGTATCACAAAACGTGTCGGATTCTAATAATACTTTCAAAACGGTTATTCAATGGCTAACTATTGCCGTTTTGGTTTATTTATTAATCAGTTCTGTTGGCATGATTGGGGCCGGTTTTAAAGGGG
>NZ_CBFIEP010000159.1:0-3533 GCF_965661635.1 Pseudemcibacter sp.
TATTATTCCGCTACGTGATTTATATAACACCGTTGATTGGCCGGTGATCGTCTTGGTGGGTTCTATGATCCCCATTGGTGGCGCATTGGAAACCACTGGCACCACCGATCTAATTGCCGCAGGTATTCTTGATTTGGCCGCAGGCAACAGCGCCTTTTTCGTTATGGCATTATTATTCATCGTCACCATGACCTTATCGGATTTGATGAATAATGTGGCGACCGCCGTCATGATGGCCCCCATTGCCGTTAGCATGGCCAATAGTTTAGGATCAAACCCCGATGCATTCCTAATGGCCGTGGCCGTATCCAGTTCCTGCGCGTTCTTCACCCCCATCGGTCATAAAAATAACGCCCTCATTATGGGGCCGGGTGGATATAAATTCGGTGATTATTGGCGAATGGGGCTCCCCCTTGAAATTATCATTACTATTGTTGCCTTGCCAATGATTGCTCTTGTCTGGCCTTTATAGGAATTTATTTCATTCTATATGCTTTACGCTCTTGAATATTGAATTTGGTGACACCACTTTCTTATTAGCACTATAATTTTTTATCTATCAGTTCAAAAATCAGCATAAAAGGAAAATAAGATGAGTATATTAAGTCACGCATGCGTAGGAACAAACGATCGCGGGAAATCAGCAAAGTTTTATGATGCCGCACTTGGAGCATTAGGGGTCAATAATCTTGGCGATTTTGGCGGAATGGCGACTTTATATGGAATTGATACGCCAGATTTCATCGTTTTTACACCTACTGATGGAAATCCAGCAACTGTCGGAAATGGCGGAACGATAGGGTTTAATGCCGCGACACGTGATGCGGTCCATAAATTCCACGAAGCCGGACTTGCCGCTGGTGGAACGTGCGACGGGGAGCCTGGACCACGTGATTTTTCACCGACTGCATATGCTGCATACCTTCGTGATCCTGACGGTAATAAAATTTGCACTTATTGTTTTGCTGAAGAATAATAGCTCTATTCAATTTCTTACCACGATAAGATGACTTCTTATCGTGGTATTTTCTAATTCAAATTAAGTAATATTAAATAATGGCTTTAAATTGATTTGCTTAGGCATGGAAAGTAAATAGTTTTTATAACTTTTCAAATGCTTCATTCGATAAAAACTGATATTGTCCACCCAAAACATTAAATACTATATAGCGACCTTCGATACGATTGAACTCAACGCCTTCAACATCAGTTACATCACTTCCATTTTCAGTTATGGCATCTACGGATACTGCAGGCACATAAACCTCGGCGATTGTATTCGTTGGAATGGTAACATTAATAGTGACGTTATTACCATTTTTTCTCCATGCCGACTTGATCACCCCGTTGATTGATTTATGTTCTGCTGATACCGCGCTAAAGGGTGCGGCTGCTATAAGCGGTTTTATTTCAAATTGTCTATAGCCAGGTTTATTAACATCAATTCCAGCAATATCGGAAAACATCCATTCGCCAACTGAACCGTTAGCATAATGACTAAAACTGTTCATGGTGGGATCCATAAACCCCTCTTCCTTGGTATAAGCATTCCAACGTTCCCAAATTGATGTAGCGCCATTGACAACACCATACCCCCATGAAGGGTAATCAGTTTGCATTAGTAAGCTGTATGCGACATCTTCATATCCATATTTCGATAAAATGTGTAAAAGACGACTTACCCCCGCTATGCCAGTAGCCAGTCTGTTTCCATTGTTCTTTACAAGCTCAGCTAATCTATCCGCTCCTCTTTGTTCAAGTTCTTTCGGATATAAATGCATAGCTAGCGCCATACTATAAGCGGTCTGAGAATTTTCTGTCAATTCGCCGTCCGCTAAAAAATACGCCTTTACGAACGCCTCTTTGACTTTGGAAAATAACGCACGGTAAGTCTCTGCCTCTTCGTATTTTTTCAAAGCATCTGCCATTTCCGCCATTAAATGAATATCGTAGGCATAATAAGCAGACGCAATAAAATTTTTATCTGTATTGTAGCCTACTACCAACCAGTCGCCGAAATTTTGCCCTCCTTGTGGACGCAGATAATTTTCACCTGCAGCGTCCCTCTGAAACTCCATAAATCGCGTCATACTTTCCCAATGTTCTTCAAGTAGACGCTTATCACCATAAGTACGGTAGAGCATATAAGGTAAAATAACGCCGCCATCCATCCATCCCGGGGAGAAATCGAAAGCGTGCTGAAAAGGTATCGGTGCATAATTTGAATAGGCCCCGTAAGGTAATTGAGCATCACGCACATCATGCATCCATTTGGTATAAAAAGCTGAAACATCCGCAATATAAGCGGAGGTGCGAAAATAAACTTGTGCATCACCCGTCCAGCCCATACGCTCGTCACGCTGCGGACAATCTGTGGGCACATCAACGAAATTTGCAAACTGTGTGGTTTTTATATTTTCAAATAATTGAGTAATGAGCGGTGCTTTGCCACCCCAATTCAAATCACCTTCAAATTCAATCTTGCCAACTTGCGGCGTTGACGAATTTATGACAACACCCGTAATTGCGACAATTTCCGGTATTCCCGGGTATCCAGTGACCTCAATATATTGGAAACCATGATACGTAAATTGTGGCAACCAACTTTCTTCTTTATCACCGTTTAAAATATATGTGTCGGTAGAGCGCGCTTCGCGCAAATTTTCTGTCATAAGAGAACCATCTTGATGTAACATTTCGCCATACCGCATAGTCACTTTGGTCCCTGTAGGACCTTTAACCTTTAGTCGTCCAACACCCGCAAAATTCTTACCAAAATCAAAAATATAAGTGCCAGGGCTAGGCTCTGTTCGCGCTACCGCGACTAACTCATCTTGTATTTGAACAGGAACGCCGGGATAGGCTTCGACTATGCCACTGGGATTGGCGCGCCACTTGACGGGCTTCCAGGCGCTATCATCAAAGCCCGCTTTATCCCAACCAGTATTTTTTAATCGCGCATCAAATGTTTCACCCATAAGGATATCTGTTTCGCGTAAAGGGCCTGTCGAAGCCAGCCAAATATTGTCGTTGTTGTTATATATCTGTTCTGAAGATTGCGGATTAAAGGCTTGAACAGGATTTATTCGTCTTTGAAGCTCGCTAACGGTAGATATGATCTGTGTCTCACCATTTTCAAATTCGATTTCCAATTGCGCACGAAGTCCTATTTTGTTACCCCAAAAATTTCGCTCTCCATCAATGATGCCTTTTAATGTTCTCCCATACCCCACATAACCCGCATACCAACCATCAGATAAGATGGCACCAAATGCATTTGCACCTTCTTCTATTTGATCTGTAACATCATAGGTAAAATAATAAATCCGTTTATTATAATCCGTCCATCCAGGCGTAAAATAATCGTCCCCAACGCGTTTACCATTTAGTCTAAGTTCGAAAAGTCCCATAGCAGAAGCATAAATCGTCGCTCTTTTGATTTTAGCGTCTGGTTTTGTGTCAAATTCCGTTCGTAAATAAGGGCTAGGTGCTAGTTCTAATTCTTTGTCTTCGTCCAGTTCTTCCTCAGGAAT
>NZ_CBFIEP010000160.1:0-12128 GCF_965661635.1 Pseudemcibacter sp.
TATAAACTTTTTGATCAAAATTTCTTAGCAATGTTTATTCATCCATCATTATGGTTTAAGGATTATATAATATAAGTGCGCACAAAATTGAAGAGAAAAGGAGTATTATTCCTTACTGACGCGTTTATCCAAATCTTCGATGGCATACCAGGCACTTTCAATTGCGCCTACCATCCATCCTGTGTGTTGTGGCGCCATGCCGCCACCTGCGAACAGAACGCGTTTCTCACCTTTTAAAAGGGCAGGAAACTTGAGTCTGCGGTTGCGATTTGACCATCTTACCCAGCCAGCAAGAGCATATTTCTGCTTATGCCAAGCAAGGGAAATGGATTGTCCGTTATAGTATTTTCGGGCAAGTCCAGGATGGATTTTTTCCATGGCATTAAGACCTTGTTCATTGCGGTCTGCGATACTTTTATTGCCAAGAGTGATGCTATTACCGCGCTTCGCATATGAGGTAAGGATAACACCGCCCATATTACTATGAAGGTCGGATGACGGGTAGCTGATGTCTTCATGACCTGGTATATCGGTATGAGTGACGCCGCCGTAGATCATTTCATCTTCCCAAAATCGATGGCTAAACTGTTGACCAAGCTTAACAACAGGTGCGGCGGCCGGTGCTTTAAGTGCATCGACAACTACGTCGGAAAAGTCAGTATTGATTTTATTTAATAATGGGAAGGGAAGGCAGGAAATACAGTAATCTGCAGTTGCTATCTCAACTTTACCCGTCTTAGTATCAGTAAAGGTGACGGTTACACCATCATCACTTTGCATAATATCAGTGATTTCGGCATTAAATCGGAATATGGTCTTTGGTAGGGCGCGTTCCATACCACGAGCAATTTGATCCATACCGCCTACTGGTTGGAAAATAACGCCGGTATGGTCGGCATCTTCGTATTCGCCGCCAAACTTATAATCAAGCAGTTCTTTTAAGGCGAAAGGCTCAGAAAGATCGCCATCATCCATACCGATTTTTGGGTAACGTGAATAGCCACGTGCTTGATTTGCTTTATATTTCAAGTCTTTTGAATCAAGAAGGCCGGCTTCTTTGAGATAATCGACCAATTTATCTATGTCTTCTTGTTCTAATTTGTCATCAAGTGAACCATCCGCAGCACATTTTGCAAGTAGTTCATGGATGTGTCCTGCGCGATCTGTATCTGCTTCGACTTGTTTAATACTTTTATTTTTTAGTGTGCCTTCAGTTTTTTCAGAAAAGTAGTATGAATATATTGCTTTATTGACAAATACTTCAAGTGGTACATTAAGTGTCTTACAGTAATGTAAGACGGCGTGATGTTCAGCTGGAATACGCCAAGGACCCACATTTAAATATTGATTATTTTCAAACTGACATGTTTGTGTTTCGCCGCCGACATCTTGAATGACTGTCCCTTTTCGAGCTGATATACAGCGTCCACCAGGTGTGCTTTGTGCTTCTAATATCTTTACATCGTATCCCTTTTTGCGCATTTCGATAGCGCTTACCATTCCGGCAAGACCACCACCAAGAATTAGCAGGGATTTTCCATTGCCGTCAACGATTAGTGTCGGTGGCTTTTGCATTGTCGCAGCTGCGCTCATTTCCCAGCCACGTAGAGCGGTCATAACGGCGGCTGTACCGCCAACCATTCCAACAGATTGTAAGAAATTACGTTTTGATATATTTTTTGAAGCCATAATTTATCCTTGAGCAATACGTTTATCAAGATCAGCAAGTGTTAGCCAAGCACCTTCGATCGCGCCAGCCATCCAACCGTCAAGAATTGGGGTAATACCGTTACCAGAGAAGAGAACGCGACGTTCGCCTTTTAACAAGATCGGAAGTTTATTCCTGCGGCCGCGTGCGGACCAACCAACCCATCCACCAAGTGAATATTTTTCCTTATGCCAAGCCATTGACATGGCTTTGCCATTGAAATGTTTACGGTAAAGACTCGGATGGACTTTTTCACCGCTCGCTAGTGCGAGCTCAATTCGGTCAGCGTTTGAAAGATTACTATTGGCGACGGCATTGGCCCCAAATTCATAATCACCTAGCAGAACACCGCCATTTGGACTATGAAGATCATTTGACGGATAAGAAATAATTCTGTTCCCCGGTATGTCAGTTTGCGTGACACCACCATAGATCATTTCATCTTTTTCCCAGAAACGGCGATCAAATTGTAAACCGATTTTATAAGCAGGAGCACTTCTTGGGCTTTTGATCGCATCAATCACTTCAGCAGTAAAATCATTTTCAATTTGATTTAAGACACCAAATGGAATGGTTGAGACACAATAATCAGCGCTGATGACTTCTTCTTTTCCGCTTTCAGTGTCAAAATAACTGACTTGTGCGCCGTTATCGGTTTGTTCAATTTTGGTGACATCTTTGTTGAATTTAATCATGTCGCGGGGCAGGGCTTCACACATGGCTTTGGCAATACGGTCCATGCCACCAACGGCTTGGAACATCACCGCAGGATGATCTGCTGTATCCCAACGTGCACCAACGCTGACTTTTAATAAATCGGAAAAATTATAAGGATCAGAATAGGTGCCAAAATTCATACCTGCACCCGGATAACTATCATAGCCACGTGCGCGTCCAGCAACATAATTAAGTTCTTTACGGTTTAGAAGACCAGTGTTTCTAAGATGTTCTAGCAGGTTATCGCGATCTTCTGGTGTCATTTTATCATCAAGTGAGCCGTCAGAAGCACATTTTGCAAGCAGTTCATAAATGTTACCATGGCGATCAACATCTGCATGGCGATGACGGATGCGCTTTCCTTTAAAGGGGCCTTCAGCTTTTTCAGAATAAATGAAAGTTTGTGCGCTTTCATTAATCATGGGTTGAAGTTCCACATTTAATGTATGGCAGTAATGAAGTGTTGAATGATGTTCTTGTGCAATGCGCCAAGGGCCATGGTTTACATATTGATTGTTATCAAAATCACAAACCTGTTTTTCACCACCAATTTCATGGATAACCGTGCCTTTACGTGCGGATTGACAACGGCCACCAGCAAAAGAACGGGCTTCTAGTATCTCAACATCATAGCCTTTTTTGCTAAGTTCAATGCCCATAACCATTCCAGCTAATCCGGCACCAAGCACAATGATTTTTTTGCCCGAGCCTTCAGACATCATTTTTGGCGGTTCTTTTTGATCAGAAGCAATGGATTTATCAAAAGCACCCATTGCCGCCAGCATTGCTGCTGAACCGCCCATTATGCCAAGTGATTGTAAAAAATCGCGTTTTGTTAATGAACCAAGTATATTATCGTTATTATCAGTCATAATATGCCCCATAAATCGGTAATGTTTTAAAATATGGGGCAGATTACAACTAAATGTTATAAAATAACAATATAAAATTGATATTTTTTTCGGAGCTTATCCTTGGCCAACACGCTTATCAAGTTCAGCCATTGTGTGCCATGCGGCTTCAATGGCGCCGACCATCCACCCGCTATGAACGGTTGAGATATTATTACCCGTAAAGAGTACTCTTTTTTCGCCTTTTAGGATAGTTGGCATTTGACGGCGTCGTTTACGGTTTGTCCATGTTACCCACCCACCAAGATGATATTTATGTCGGTGCCAGGCAATGCTCATGGCTTCACCGTTAAAGTTTTCCTTGAAATTGCCTGGATGAATTTTCTCACCGGCATTTAAGGCAAATTGCGTGCGATCTTTGATGCTTAAATTACTTAGTTTTGCGGCTTCACCGCCCCAAATGTAAGAACCAAGTAACACACCAGGTTTATTACTGTGCAAATCGGACGACGGGTAAGCCGTTAAACTGTGCCCTGGAATATTGGTTAATGAAGCGCCGCCATAAATCATGTCATCCTGTTCCCAGAAGCGGCGTTTCATTTGTAACCCTTGTTTAAATGCGGGCGTACCAGCAGGGGATTTTAGCGAGTTTAAAAGATCCTTATTGAAATTATTTTTAATTTTTGTCACAACTGGAAATTGGATTGATGAAATACAATAATCACCAGTTGCGGTGCTTAATTCACCAGTTTCAGTATTTTTATAATCGATTTTTACACCATCATCGGTGTGTGTGATTTCTGTGACTTCTGAATTTAATTTCACAACCCCGTTTGGAAGATTTTTATAGAGAGCCATGGCGACTTGATCCATGCCACCAATGGGTTGGAACATGACGACAGGATGATCTTCGTTTTCATGGCGGCGGCCAACGGGCATATTAAATATTTCCGTTAATGAATAAATGTCGGAATATTTACCAAAATCCATGCCTGCACCGGGATAATTGCTAAATCCGCGTATTTGATTTGGTCTATAGTTTAAGTCTTTGCGACTAAGTAGACCTGTATTCGCTAAATGTTCGATCAATCTTTCTTTGTCTTCTTGATTAATGACATCATCAAGGCTGCCTTTATTTATGGCTTTGGCGAGTAATTCTTCTACATGGCCTTCGCGGTCATAATCAACATCACCTTGACGGACAGGTACACCATTAAGCGCACCATCAATATTTTCAGCATAATAATAAGCCATGGGTGATTTATTAATTAATGGCTCAAGTTTTACACCCAATGTATGGCAGTAATGTAGGGTAGGGAGATGCTGTGCGGGAATGCGCCACGGGCCATAGTTGAAATATTGACCCTCTTTAAAATTACAGACTTGTTTTTCACCGTTTTCTTCTTGAATAACCGATCCTTTGCTTGCGGATTTACAGCGTCCGCCTACAAGATTTTCTGCTTCAAGGATTTCAACGTCATATCCTTTTTTGCTCATTTCAAGTGCGATAATCATTCCAGAAAGGCCCGCGCCCAATATAACAAGTTTTTTACCCTTACCATCACTGCTTAATTTTGGCGGCGCTTTTGATGTGGAGGCACTTGCGAGGTCCCATCCTTGCATGGCCGTAAAAACCGCAGCGGAACCACCAACCATACCAATGGACTTTAACAGCTGTCTTTTGCTGACTTTAATATCCTGATCTTGATGTGTTTTTATGATCGTCATTATAGTGCTCCTTAGAAATAATTGGGCGGAGCTTAACTGAGTTTTTATTTAATAGCCAGCGCTGATTTATACGCTTGTACAATTGTGATTTAGGTATAAAAAAGCCGGGTACTATTCCCGGCTTTACTTTAGGTATTTATTAGTTTTAAATCTTTGCGACGCGCTTATCAAATTCAGCAATCATATGCCATGCGCCTTCGATTGCGCCCGTCATCCAAGCACTATGATATGGTGAAACTCCACCACCAGAGAAGATAACGCGTTTTTCACCTTTAATGATATTTGGAACATGTTTTCTGCGTTGACGGTTACTGCGGTAACTTGATGCGCCACCAAGGGAATATTTATCCTTGTGCCAGCTCATTGAAATGGCTTGTCCATTGAAATGTTTTCTAAATTTACCCGGGTGTAGTTTTTCGCCACACATAAGCGCATGTTCAATACGTTCTGCGATTGTTGCATTGGATAGCTCAACACTTCCGCCACCAAATTTATAATTGGCAAGCATCACGTCACCTTGTTTACCGAACATATTCGATGACGGATAGGATGTTTGGAAATGACCGTCAATGTCAGAATAAGATGAACCACCATAAATCATTTCATCTTCTTCCCAGAAACGGCGTGTTAATTGCAATCCAATTTTATATGCAGGGGAGCTTGTTGCACTTTTAAGGGCATCTTTAATTTCATCACTGAAATTATTTTCAATACCGTTAAGAACAGAAAATGGAATGGTAGAAATGATATAATCCGCTTTGATTGTTGTGGTGCGACCATTTTTTGTGTTTTCATAGGTCACAACAACTTCATCATCATTATGTTGAATATTTGTGACTTCGGAATTAAATTTAATTGTACCGCGCTTAAGTGTTTTTTCCATCGTGAATGGGATTTGATCCATTCCACCTTTTGCTTGGAACATTACACCCGGATGATCTGCGGTAGCCCAACGTGTGCCAAGTTTAACTTTCAAGAGTTCTGCCATTTCAATGGGTTCTGAAAGCGCACCAGCATCAAGGGCGGTACCGGGGTAACTATCAAGATTATAACCACGTGCACGGTTTGCGCGGTAGTTTAATTCTTTACGGTCGAGTAGTCCCGTTGAAGTAAGATATTCAAGAAGACGTTCTTTATCTTCTGGGCCAAAATGATCATCCAATGCACCACTGTTCACTGCTTTTGCAAGGAGTTCCTGAACATTACCAGCTCGGTCAACATCGACCTCAACTTGACGGATATGTTTTCCTTTTAGAGGGCCTTCAACTTTTTCACTATAATAATATGCATGAACGGATTTATTGACCATTGGTTCAAGTTCAACACCAAGTTCACGACAATAGTAAATCACTGCTCTATGTTCCGCAGGAATCCGCCATGGACCAATATTTAGATATTGACCATGTTCAAAGTTACATTCTTGGCGTTCGCCGCCAATTTCCTGAATGACTTTCCCTTTTCTTGCGGATTGTGCACGGCCACCGGCATGATCACGGGCTTCAATAATTTCAACTTTATAGCCCTTTTTACGCAGTTCCATGGCAGTCACAAGACCGGAAAGTCCCGCGCCAAGAATAACGACTTTTTTGCCTTTTCCTTCTGTTGAAAGCTCTGGCGGTTCTTTAAGGGCAGACGCATGCACCATTTCAAGGCCAGTCATGGCCGTATATAGTGCTGCAGATCCCCCGATCATGCCGATTTTTTGAAGAAAGTCACGTTTGCTGATGCCAGCGAAATCATTAAGTTGATTAGTCATAAATTGTTCCCAAAATTAGTCCCGTATATTTTAGAAAATCCATTAACACAATTGATATAACATAACAATAAAATTTTTGTAATTTTTTGTGATTAATATTGTTTAGTAGTTAGAGTGAAATTTCCATATGGATTTGATGCATTCCCGGACCCCAACCATTTTCAATTTCAGAGATGATTTTAGCACCATGTTTTTCAAAAAACTTGAAGGCCACATGACTGGTGGCGATTTGTATTGTTTTAATGTTTAACGCGGATGCTTGATTAAAAACATCCTGCATGATTTGGGTTCCTAACCCTAATCCTTGTGCCGAAGGATCAAGTAATATCCATTGAAGGCGGCAGTCTTTATTTTCTTTTTCATAAAGACCAAAAGCGCCGACGACATTGTCATTATGAATGCATACACGGTAGCCATCGGCATATTCTTCTAGAAATTCGATTAAATCATCGCGTTCATTGGGCGCAAAAAAATCAGGACAGTTCTTATCAAAAATAGAAAGGACGGCCGTTTTATCGGCCGCCCTATAAGAAATTATATTCATGGTATTAAATATTTGCTGCGCGTTTATCCAGTTCAGCAATTGTGATCCATGCACCTTCGATCGCGCCGGCCATCCAACCGGAAAGACGAGGGGAGATACAATCACCAGAGAAGAGAACGCGGTTTTGACCTTTAAGGATTGTTGGTAGCTTTTTAATGCTATCGCCGCGCCAGCTTGACCAACCGGATTTATTGTATTTTTCATCCTGCCATACTAGGCCGGCTGCTTTACCGTTGAAGTTTTCACGGTATTGACCCGGATGAACTTTTTCACCAATTGAAAGGGCATATTCAATTTTTTCATTCATTGACATGCCGCTGAAATTGGTTGAGAGACCACCAAAGAGGTATGAGCCCAGAATAACACCACCGTTAGTACCATGAAGATCAGCAGACGGATAGGCAATGTTACCGGCCATGCTGGTTGTTGAGATACCGCCATAAATCATGTCTTCTGTTTCCCAGAAACGATTTTTCATTTGAAGACCGAATTTTGCAACTTGGCTTGGTGCCGGCGTTTTCATTGCGTCAATAATATCAGCACTGAAATCATTGTCGATTTCTGTGACAACTGCGTAAGGAATAGTTGAAATTAAGAAATCACCCGTGGTTGTCATTTCCGCGCCGCTCATCGTGTCTTTATAATTGATGGAGACACCATTTTCAGATTGTGAAATTTTGGTGACTTCTTTGTTAAGTTTCATGATCCCTCTCGGAAGAGCATCACGAAGGGCGAATGAAATTTGATCCATGCCGCCTTTTGCTTGGAACATACAGGTTGGGTGATCCGATGTTAGTTCACGTGCGGCCATATTCATATTCAATAGATCACTTAATTCATACGGATCAGAAAGTGTACCGTAATTATCCCCGCCACCTTTATATGATGAGTAACCACGAATTTGGTTAGCTTGATATTCAAATGTTTCAGCATTAATTAAACCCATGCCTTTTAAATAGGTAAGAAGTTTTTCAATGTCTTCTGCGGTTAGCATATCATCTAGTGCACCACCAGCGGCACATTTTGCAAGAAGTTCAGCCACATGACCTTTACGGTCGGCTTCCAGATGTATTCTACGAACACGTTTATTGTTAAGAGGGCCTTCGATATTATCCGCATATAGATAACTTTGTGAGCTATGGTTTAGCATTACTTCAAGTTCAACACCGAGCGTACGGCAATAATGAAGCGTTGAATGATGCTGTCCTGGAATACGCCAAGCGCCGTGGTTTAAATACTGACCATGGTCGAAGTCACATGTGTGTGTTGTGCCGTCTGCATGGGTTATTTTTGTACCTTTACGTGAACAGCTTGTGCGTCCGCCAGCGAAGTCACGGGCTTCAAGTAGTTCAACTTCGTATCCTTTTTTGCTTAGTTCAAGAGCAGAAACCATACCAGCAAGACCAGCACCAAGAATGACGACCTTCTTACCATTACCGCCTGTGTGTAACATTGGTGGTTCTTTTGCATCAGATGCAAGTGCATGTTGAAAACCGCTCATGGCTGTCATAACGGCCGCTGAGCCGCCGATCATACCGATGGTATGTAGAAAGTCTCGTTTTGTTATTATTTTATTATTTTGATCAGTCATTATCTGCTCCTCTATATTTAAGTTATAATATAACTACAATCATACATGGTTTGTCAAATTTAATTATCGCGGGGACTTGTCAGTTTTGCTGATACGCTGCTATGATCACATAAACACAAAATAACGGGAGAAAAAAAATGGATAGAAGACATTTTCTAGCGGGGGCCGCTGCGCTGCCGATGATGGCAAGTTTACCAAATTTATCAATGGCTGAAGCACACGGGAAACCTTGGAATGGTAAGTCGCTTATATTTGATGCGATGGGTGAACTCCGTGATGTTTATGATAACAGCTTGGTTGAAGAAATGCTTGAAGCGGGCATGCGTTCAATTTGCATTACATTATGTGACCCTAAAGTACAGGAACAGGAAGCCTATGATCTTACGATGGAATGGGTTTTAAAATATAATGAATTCCTTGATTGTAAGAATCAATATTATATGCGTACAACAACGGTGAAGGATATTGCAAAAGCACGTGCGGAAGGGAAGATGGCTGTTTTCTATTTAACGCAGAATTCTACCCATTTCCGTCGCAACCTTGATAATGTAGATATCTTCTATAATTTGGGACTTAGATCATCACAAATTACTTATAACCATCAAAACTGGGCCGGGGCTGGTTGTGAAGAACCAAATGGTTCTGGATTGACCGTTTTTGGTCATGAACTTGTCGAAAAGATGAATGACATCGGCATGCTTGTGGATATCAGTCATTCAAACGAAGCCACGATGATGGATACGGTCGATGCATCGAAAGAGCCGATTATTATTTCCCATTCATGTTGTAAGGATTTATATGATCATCCCCGAAATGTACCTGATAGAATTATGAAACGGTGCGCTGAAAAAGGTGGTGTAATGGGTATCACGCAAATGCGCCCGTTTGTGACCACCGATCAAAATACACAAATTTATGTGGATCATATTATGCATGCGATCAATGTGATGGGAATTGATCATGTTTGTATCGGTTCTGATCGTGACCATAGGCGTTTAACTATGAGTGAAGAATATATCGCGGAGCTAATCCGGGAAGAAGGACACATCAATCCGGCTGAATACCCGCTTTATTTCGAAGATCTTAATGGCCCACGTCGCATGGAATGGATTTGGGACAACTTAGCCGCACGTGGTCTTTCAGAGGGGCAGCTTGAAAAAGTTATTGGGATTAATGTTTATAATTTATATGAGCAGATTATCGGGTAATTTCGATAACCACTGATTATTCATCATAATTTTAAAAGGCGTTCTTGATGGACGCCTTTTTTTCATTTAGGGTGGTGCCATAAAAATATATGGGAGAACACATTATGGATAGAAGAAAATTTTTAGCGGGCGCATCGGCCTTAACGGCAGCGGCTTCAATGCCAAGTTTTTCATTTGCACAGACGGCAAGTGATCCGAATTTTACACCGGCACTTGTTGGTAAACCATGGGATCCGGTACGTAACGCCATGGTATTTGATGCCATGGGTGAAATCCGCGATACATTCACAGATGAACTCATTGAAGAAATTCTTTCGGCGGGTATGCGCGCGATTGCGGTAACATGCGGTAATCCAAGACAGCAAAATCAATCGGTTGAACAGAATTATCAATCAGCGTTAGAGGAAATGCTGTGGTTTGACCGTCATATCGCAGAGAAATCAAAATATTATCTTAAAGCGACAAAAACTGCTGATATTGACCGCGCGCGCAAAGAAGGCAAGCTTGCGATTTTTTACTTAACGCAAAATTCGGAGCATTTTATGCATGATTTGGATAATGTGGATGCATTTTATGCAGTTGGTCAACGCGTTTGCCAATTAACTTACAACTACCAAAATATGGTGGGTTCAGGATGTATGGAGCGTCATGGATCTGGTATATCACGCTTTGGCGCGGAATTGATTGAAAAGCTCAACGAGCGGGAAATGATGATTGATTTAAGTCATGCGAATGTTCAAACGACACTTGATGCCATAGATGTTTCTGAAAAACCAATCCAAATTTCACATACTTGTTGTTATGATGTTAGCCCGAACCCACGAGCAATGCCGGATGAGGTTCTGAAAAACCTCGCTGATAAGGGCGGTGTTGCCGGGATGGCACAAATTAGGACCTTTATGACGTTAGAACGGTTTGGCATGGTTGGTATTTATTTCGATCATATTATGCATGCAATTAATGTGATGGGCATTGACCATGTTGGGGTTGGGTCGGACCGTGATCATCGCCGCCTTGAAGTGACGCCGGAATATCTTGATGAAATGCAGCGCGAACAGGGGCCACTTTTTGATGTTCGCCGTGTACCTCTTTATTTCGAAGAGCTTAATTCGCCAAGGCGCATGGAAGTGATTTGGGATGAGCTTATAAAACGTGGACTTTCCGAGGATGATGCAGAGAAAGTTACAGGTTTGAATTTCTATAATCATTATAAAAATTTGATTGGATAGCCTGGTCGTAGCCGTTTTTTAGAAAGCAGTGATGAACTCTATGCTTCTCCTACTATTGGTCTGCCGAGGCTCGTTGAAATCGATCGTCGTATCAATGAGAAACGTGATTTCACCGATTATGATAATTTTTACGGGCAGGGTTCAGCATTTTGGCATATGCTTGATCGCTTAATTGAAAGTGGAACTGATGGAAAAGAAACGCTTGATGATTATCTTCCGCAACTCATGAAGACCCCTTTCATAAAAGGGATGGGCTTGCCGTCATCAATATTAGAAAGCATTGATTTTGTGCCTAAGAAAGCGATAACGGCAATAGAAGAAAAATATCTTTATTCTAGGGCTGATTAACTAGTTTTTGTAATAGGTCATCAATGATTTTGTAAGCGGAACCCCAGCCACCATCCATATTGGCCATCATTTGAGCGAAGCTTGCAATCTCATCATCGCTTGCATTCATTGGTACTTGGGTCAATATGACTTTTGTTTGATCGCCAAGTTCTTCGAATATGACGGTGGTGAGTAAAAGAGGAGGCCAATTTGGCATCATTGGATTTGGGGCATCATTCCAATCTGCATCCGTTGATGAATGATGCTGCCATACCAGTTTTTCATTTTAGATGACTTCTTTAAAGATGACTTTCTGATAATATGATGCATCACCATATTTCATTTCGTTTAACCATTGCCCCTCTGGTGTTGGATCAAATTCATGGATAATGGTTTCTGCACCGGGCCCATACCATTCATTGAGCAGTTCAGGATCTGTCCATGTGCGCCATACCAGATGACGCGGGGC